>JAKBHQ010000436.1 GCA_021836665.1 Thermoplasmata archaeon | reverse complement strand
GCGCTAGAACGCCAACGGTAAGTGCCACCGACTACCAGCCGCGCTCTGCCATCTTCACGTCAACTTCGTCTGCGTTGATCCCGACCATTGGTTCACCAAGATTTCTAGACACCTTCAAAAGGATCGTCGGATCCATATAGTGAGTCGTCGCCTCTACAATTGCCCGAGCCCTCTTTGCCGGGTCTCCCGACTTGAAGATGCCCGACCCAACAAAAACCGCCTCAGCCCCAAGCTGCATCACCAAGGCAGCATCAGCTGGAGTAGCAAGTCCCCCCGCACAAAATAGCGGAACGGGCAGGCGGTGCGTCCTATGGATCTCGGAAACTAGTTCGTATGGAGCCTGAATGTTCTTCGCTATTCCGAAAAGCTCCGCTGGATCAGCAGAAATAATCTTTTTGATTTCGGAAGTTATCGAGCGCAGGTGCCTAACCGCCTCCACAACATTTCCCGTACCGGCCTCACCCTTCGAGCGAATCATCGCAGCACCCTCAGATATCCGCCGGAGTGCCTCACCGAGGTTGGTTGCACCACACACAAACGGAACGTCGAATGACCATTTATCGATGTGATACGCCTCGTCCGCTGGGGTGAGTACCTCACTCTCATCTATGTAGTCAACCTGCATAGCCTGAAGGATCTGTGCTTCACCAAAATGACCAATTCTGGCCTTTGCCATCACTGGAATGGTCACCGTCGCTTGAATCTCTTCAATAAGAGCCGGGTCGCTCATACGAGCGACACCACCGTCCCTCCTTATGTCCGCCGGGACCCTCTCGAGAGCCATAACTGCCACTGCGCCAGCATCCTCGGCGACCTTGGCCTGATCGGCGTTGACCACATCCATGATCACGCCACCACGGAGCATCTCCGCAAGACCACGCTTTACCCTTGCAGTACCGAACTCATTGCTCTGGGCATCCACTTCTATCACTCCTTACACCTATACCAATCGATTCTACACCGGGCCGACGCATCCCAATAGCTAACAAGACTCTCCGTAGACTCTCAGAAGAACCACATCTTCCCAAGGCCGATTCAATCTGCTAGGTGCCTTGGATCGATGGCAAACATACCAGTATACGGGGGCCGATCTATCCGCTACAACGACTAGACGGTTGAACTCCATCCGCAAAGACCTTGAGGACTTTCAAGTCGGCGAACAGCTACGGAACGGTAGGAAAAAACAAATTGGCCTCTATGCGGGTCGACTTGGTGCAATTTGGCAATGAATGGCCTGGCGAAGGGGCCCGCTTAGCGAGGAAAACCTCTTCGAGCCATATCCTGTTTCCGCCTCCGAGTCCTTAGAAGTCGACGATAAAAGAGCGATGAAACTAAGTAACGTTCCCTTGGTTCACAAGATTTCCAGTCGGACAAAAAACCCTCGCGGAGTTCTAGCCCCCCTGATCCCACCGCTGAGCGCAGCTACGAGTTTGCGAGCTTTGAAAAGAATTCAGTCTCACCCATTGCAGGTGTTCAAATCGAGTTAGCGCCTTGGCTAATTGGCCGTTATCCGACCGCCAATCTCCACCATCTCCACCCAGGTCCTACCAGGTTGCAAAAATACCGGCTTACCATTTGAGGTAGCGTACTGAACCACGGCATTACTCGCAGTCTTGGTCCAGGTTCCGCTTACTTCTTTTCCTCCAGAGAAGAAGTAAGCCTGTCCGGTACCAACCTCGTCGGCTACCGGGACCGGATTACCCGCCGGATCGACAAACCCGGTGTTAGAGTACGGCATCAGCTCGACGATTACATTCTGGGCTGAAATCGCTTGACCAGAAACCGCCCCAACTTGCGGCGTACCATTGGTCGCCCTGGTCCAACCGTCTATCTGTGGACTCCAGGTCCATTGCGCGGTAACTGCACCAGAAAATTCGACGCTGAAGCTGGTGACCGACCTTGCCCCTGGAACCGAAAATGCGCTGCCACTTTTCCGGTACTTAAACAGAATTGGGGGTGGGCTCCCTTTCCCTGCGGCCGATTTCCTGAGGACCGACGTAGAAGAGTACAAATTGTGCGGAGCTAACCGGGTAGAAAGCCGATAGTAGTCTCCCCCAGCAAAAGAGTTAGCGCCAACATCGATAATCCCGGTAGCCCTCGCGTCGGCCACGAAGGTGGGAATCCCGCCCGAGTAAGCAAAAAGTCCCCCTAGTGTCGCCAGGAGGTCGGCATCAGAGGCCCTCACGGACCTAATTGGACCGAGGACCGACGAACCATGACTCTGGAAGACGACAAAGTACCGTGTGAGACCTCCCTCTACCATCTCCTCGTAGACCACATCCGAGCTATCCACCCCAGATTGAGGCCAAGCCTGCGGGGCGTTGTCTATCTTTACTTCGAGTGATGGTCTGGTTGCAGCGGCCTCACTCGGCGCCACAAGCCCAGTCAGGGGATATAGATATTGAGTTGGCGAGGTAGTGTTCGAACTATTTGAAGTCGAGGAGGTCGATGAAGAACTGCTACTTGAAGTAGACGTCGAACTGCCGCAAGCCGCCAACATGGTGGATAACGCAATCCCAGTTACCACAAGACCTTTGAACTTTAACAAAATAAGATACCTCCCCCGCCTGGAGTCGACAGACGGATCGATGAAACTCGAACAAATTAGGACCCCGCTTAAAGCTGCTTCAGCTCGGCGATCCTTTCGTCAAGGGAAATGCCAGGAAGGCCCGGCACCAACCAAGATGCTGCCGTCACTTTAAACGGCTTTGATGAAGATTGGCCCAAAGACGCGATATCGTTCAATCTGCTCAGCGCCGATGCTAGAGCGGGTGGATATCGGGTCACCGAAACACCCGAGATATCGGCCAAAACCACTCGCGCTGCCGAACCAGCCGACAGCTTCTTTGGAGATCCCCCCGAGAAGAGGCCGATTATCCCATTTACGTAGGCCAATCGTGCCTCAAACTGGCAAACACCAGACTTGATCCTCATCAACTCTCTAGCGACAACCGCCTCAAGCTCGACCCTGTTGAAGAATCCAACGGCCCCCGAAGTAAAGATAATCGTCGGCATTTTGCCGTTGTACAATGACCCGACATTGGGGAAATCAGAATCAACCACCGCAAAACTCACTTGGTCAATCCCGACGGTGACACCGAGACTATCCAGGAGGCTCTCGAGCCTTGATGCGAAATGCGGCTCGGGAGTAAGTAATCGAAATCTATTTATAGCGAACCTCGCACATGATATGTAAAGCGCCTCGACAGCGATAAGACCCACCGCCAGACCAACCGGAATGGCTATTATGCTCGCAAAACTCAACTTAAGTGTCGAAGTCACGAGGTAGCTTGCCAAGTAGGCGATAACCGAGAATACAAGTCCTAGCGGCCAAAAGACGGACAGAGCCTCAATTCGACGCTTCGTGGGCTCAAGTAGTGGTCGTCCGGCCCAAGCTGTACCCTTATCCAAGTTTGTCAACACTAGTAGAAGCATAAAATCAAAGGCTGCTAAACAGAGTCATTATGTCCTTTGAGAATTAACTCCTCATATTTGGCGATGTACTTCTCGGCCAGCCTTGCCATCGAGAATTCTTCGGCCCTAGCGAGTC
>JAKBHQ010000135.1 GCA_021836665.1 Thermoplasmata archaeon | reverse complement strand
GTAGAAAGGTCACCGTAGATTATTATTTCGGCTACTCTTCCACCCATTCTGACGGCAAGACTGTCTTCGATATACTCCCTTGGATATATGTGCCTCTCCTGCATCGGCAGTTGTTGAGTGACTCCCAGTGCCATGCCGGTTGGAAGAATCGATACCTTGTGAACCGGATCTGAATAGGGGAGTATGTAAGCCAATACGGCATGACCGCCCTCGTGATAGGCGACCCTCTCCTTCTCCTCTTCCGAAAGGACCATAGATTCCCTCGTTTGACCCATCAACACCCGATCCCTGGCCGACTCAAAGTCTGACATGGTGATCTGTGCTGAGCCGCGCCGAACGGCGTGTAATGCGGCCTCATTTACTAGGTTGGCCAGGTCCGCTCCCGACATACCAGGAGTGCCGCGGGCGACTATCTCCAGGTCTACGTCTGAAGCAATCTTCTTCCCCCTGCAATGGACTTGAAGTATCGGGAGTCTCTCTTCCAGGTCGGGTAGGGGAACTACAACCTGGCGGTCGAAGCGTCCCGGACGCAGTAGTGCCGGGTCGAGAATATCGGGTCTGTTAGTAGCCGCCATCACGACGATTCCCTCGGCGATATCGAATCCGTCCATTTCTGAAAGCATCTGGTTTAGGGTCTGCTCACGCTCATCGTGTCCCCCTCCAAGGCCTGCTCCTCTTTTGCGGCCAATGGAATCTATTTCGTCGACGAAGATTATCGAAGGTGCCTGCTTGCGGGCGGTTTGAAAGAGGTCCCTTACCCTTGATGCTCCCACTCCGACGAACATCTCCATAAAGTCTGACCCACTCACCGAGAGGAAGGGAACGCCGGCTTCTCCGGCGACCGCACGAGCCAACAAGGTCTTACCTGTCCCTGGTGGTCCAACTAGTAGAACACCCTTCGGTATGTGTGCACCTATCTCTTTGAAGCGGCCCGGATTCCTTAGAAAGTCGACTACCTCCTTTATCTCCCGCTTGACCGACCCATATCCTGCTACGTCATCGAAGGTAGTTTTCGGACGCTCGGTGGAATATGGCTTGGCTTTAGATCTCCCAATTGACATTATCCCAGACATCTGGCCCTGCGCCCTGCGATTGAGCCAAACCATTACGCCTATAAAAAGTCCAATAGGCAGGACATAGACAATTAGCGAGTCAAGTAGTCCCTGCTGAGGTGTGACGAATTTTAGATTAGGTATCTCTTTTTCAAGGGCTTGAACGTCGGTATTGATCAGCGGCTGCGGGCCATTTACGGTGAAGGAACTTCCATTGGTGTTGGTTCCTGTTATCTGCCCTGTCGTATTATCGACGGTAGCTGAAGCGACCTGATTCGAAGAAGCATTTTTCAAAAAGGTGCTGTAACTCAGTTGTGTCTGGGTTGTCTTTGTGAATACCAATGAGTAGAGTAGGCCCACACCCAGGGTAACCACGAGCACGGCGACTATCCAGCGCCAGGATTGATCCGGCACACCTTTTGATTTTTGATCCTTCTGCGGCCTAAGATCCGGTGATTGACGACTCATGGTGTACATGCTAGGCGAGACGCGGCACTACGCTACGCGATAGGCGCTTCTCCCAGCCAAGTCTAAGCCTGACATAGGGCAATACTTATCTGGGAAGCGACAATTTGCCGCATCTGTTGCATGTAATCTATGGCAGTTGACGAGTAGTTAGGCGATAAGTTGGGCCGTCGGAATGAACCCATCGAAGGTGAAGGTGAGTCTGTCGGTAGATCTGACCCATTTTCGTCAAAGAATCCACCCGACTCGCAAGGGTATATCGGCATCACTACTCCCTGGGCATTTCCTATTTTTGCCTTTGTTCTGTCGTTGATAACCTCCTCTATTGGGGTAGTAATAGCGTCGTCCTTAGCTGGTTCAAATCTTTCGGCCTCTTCGACCACTTTGACTGAGCCCATACTTATTGGATCCCTCGGAGGGCTTTGGATAGTCTTTTTTGGGGCGTCTTGGGTGGCCTCCCACCGCTGGGGAACGGGCAAAATCACCGTTGACCTCGGAATTGCGATAAAGCCTGTGGACCTCCTGGTGGGCTCAGCAGTAGGCGTTGCGGCCCAATTGATCCTCGTTCCGGTGATTTACCTTCTCTATCAACTGCTGACCGGAAGTTCAGCCAGCGGTCTATCAGCGCCAGCGCAGAAACTGGTAAACTCTGGTGGGAGTGGCCCGAGCGAAGTCCTCGTAGGTGCGCTAATCGTCGTGGGTGCACCTATCGTGGAGGAAATTTTTTTCCGTGGACTGACTCAGCGCAGCTTCCTCTATGCCACTCGAAATATGTCGGCGGGTGTGTCCAAACTGGTCTCTCTTTTGGGGAGCTCTATCATTTTTACTATCGCTCATTTTGAAGGTCTGCAGAGTTTTGGACTCTTCGGAGTGGCACTTATCCTGGGCTACTTAGCAATGAGAAATCGTAGGCTCGGTACTTCAATGGTGGCACACGCCAGTTTCAACCTGGTGAGTTTCATCGCTCTAGTGCGTCACTGATCTAGTGCGCCACTGCTCTAGTGCACCGCAGACCTAATCCGCAGACCTAATGGACGGACAAACCCCGACCGTGGGGGCGGTGAAGGATGGGCGAATGGTTGTTTGTAGTTTCTCCACTTCCGCCACTTCCGCCACGTCCTCCCAGTTGAGGATAATTAGTGCATGAGTACCCGCTTTTGCTACCGGAGCTCATTTCATCGACCGCTCAATACAAGATACGTCGAGCTTCCAAATGCGCCTGGTTCTTATAACAGCCTGCGGCTTAGTTGCTAACCGGGTTTACCCCCACCATGGGGGACAAAGGCTGCTTGCTAAGCCCAATACAGCATTCTTACAAGCCGGTAGCGCATCAACCGAACAATCGATTTGAGAGAAATGGCAATGACCTCGGGAGATAATTGGATTTTTGTTGTAATTACCAAAATGTAATTACATGTAATATGGCTGCTAGGTGAAGTGCTCGGTGGCTTTAATTTATTTATTGTGAGGTAAAAGTGAGATGAATTTGTGGAAACTCTTAAGTTTTATCCAACCATTGCCGATGTTGATCTAGGACTTTTCCATGGGTGGCGAGGGTCTTGGGTGAAGAGGGGTCTGAGATGAAGTGTCCAGTGTGCAACGAATCGACAATCGTTGAAGTCAAGCTAATGCTCGACTCGTCCTTGGTGGTTATGCAGAGCTGTTCAGGCTGCGATAGCCGGAGATGGATCAAGGATGGAGATGAAGTGGCTGTCGAAGGAATACTCGAAGCGGCCTCGAGACGTTAGTAGCTCCCTTCAGCAAGTTAACCAATTTCCGCTGATATTGTTGATCAAGTCGTAGCTTGGGATCGTAGTCGGCGTAGTTGGGGGTTTTGTGTCAGTAGCTTTGGCCGAGCGAAGTGATGTTGAACTTAAAGACACTAAATCTCCATTAGCCGGGTTTCGAGCAAGTGGCCTGTGGTGGATCGTTCCGGTCTTGGTGGCCATTTTCGTATTTCTTCAGTTTGATCCACGTCTGCTATTTTCGAATACGACGACGGCTGG
>JAKBHQ010000045.1 GCA_021836665.1 Thermoplasmata archaeon | reverse complement strand
ACAGTCGAAAGTGCGAGTGGGTAGTCCATTCTGGTAGGTCCCAGTATTCCAATCGAACCCGCTCTTTTGCCATCAACTTCAAAAGGAGCAACGACCAATGCACAATCCGACAATGAATCCACTCCGGTCTCATTGCCAATCGACACGTTCTGCCTCTTTGAGATCATAGACCGCACGAGCGATACTACGAGGTACTCATGTTCGAGGGCCTGTAAAACCTTCGACACCTTATCCACTGCGTCAAAGGAAACTGCAACCTTAGAAGTTGCATTAACCCATAAGTCCTCGTGTGGTTCCTGTAGATTTTGAACCAAAGCCCCAATGGCCAAGGCAACCAGGTCGTCGACCTTCGGATCACCGCTTGAACCGACTTCCCCTTCTACCTTGTCAAGATCCAGACTCTTCAGCCTTTGGTTAATAAAGTTCGAAGCCTTCTGCAACTCTTCTTCGGTCGGATCTTCGTCGACTTCAACCACGAACTTGTCGACACTTCCGTTTGATCCGACTACGACCAGAAGGACGGTACCGTGGCCCAACCCCACGAGCTGAACATGTTTGATCTGGACGGCGGTTAGGTCGATGGAAGTCACAATGGACGTGCAGTCGGTCAACTCCGAGATCAACTGCGAAACCGATGTCAAGGTCTGTTCTATCTCCCCATGAAGGAGCTGAAAAAACCTGTTGATGTCAGAAACTTTTTCAAAACTTTGAAGCTCCCTCTGAACGAGTTGATCGACGTAGTACCGATACCCGCGATCTGTCGGGATCCTCCCAGAACTGACGTGGGGCTGATTGAGATAGCCCTCCTGCTCAAGGACGGCCATATCATTTCTAATCGTAGCCGACGACGCCATGAACTTTGAAGCCCTAGCCACGTGGGCTGAACCTACCGGCTCATTAGTCCTGACGTATTCGTCGACAACCGTCCGTATTATCTCCGAACGCCTCTGGACTGGATCCGTTACAGACTTCTGCTTGGCACCGTTATTCGCAGATACGTCATTAGTCACCATTGCTTGATTCTATTCGACTCTTGCAAAGTCAACACCGGGTTACTCAGGGGGTAAAATACCCGCTGAGTTTGGCCCATTCCGGTAGCGGCGTTGCACTTTAAGCCTGAAAAAGATGCTGAAGGTGTCGACTAGCATTCCAACTACAGCACGCGGTGATATCGTCGATGCAAAGCGTTCCTTGATTGTCACCGGCGCCTCAAAGAACCTCACAAATCCGAGACTCTTTGCCACTACGAAGAGTTCAAGGTCAAAGCAGTAGCCACTTTCGACCATCATCGGCAGGGCGGCTTCAAGTACCTCGCGCCGCACCAGTTTGATGCCGGTCTGAGTATCTCGAATATTCAAGTTGAAGAGCAGTCGCACAAGTAGCTGGTAGGTCATCGAATAGACATGCCTTAGAAACGGGTAGGCAACGTCCGACATGGGATGCCTCTTAGACCCAAGAATGATGTCGGGCTCGTATAAGCGCATAAGGGCAACGAAGGGAACCAGGACTTTTGGTGGAATGTCACCATCGGCATCTATGAAACCGAGATACCTGCCCCTGCCCAACCGCAGGCCAACTCTTAGCGCCTCACCTTTTCCACTATTTTTCCCAAGGTGTATCACCCTCAGGACGTCTTTATCCATGTCGAGAATCGACACATCCGAACCATCGGTGGACCCATCGCAAACGGCAATTACCTCAAAGGAGATGCCCAGCCCTCGCAGGATCTCAATAGTCTCCTCTATCTGGGGGCGGAGCCTATTCCCGGGGTTGTAAAAGGGAACAACGACGCTGAGGTCCAACTCCTCAGACGGTTCGACACTCATACGAAAGGCATCACTAGGCTCCCTTTGTGACCTGGCGAAGGACACAAAGCGAAACGGGTCTCCCACCGAGGCAAAGATGGTCTTGGCATCACGTTTTTTCAAGTATCCAACCTAAGGCAGAGACCACATACCCGGCAGCCAAGTCATCTGACCAAGACTGGTACTGACAAATCTTCCCTTTAAAAGCAACCTTAAAAGCGAGCTGTATAGTTTGAGTCTACTAAGGGCCCACCCGAAGGTACCCGATGATCGATACTCTATGCCCAAAGAGCCTTCGGTCTTATCGGCCAACTCCTCGGCCCCTCCGACAAGCTGGCTAAAACCCCCTCAGTTTGGTCTTCTCGACGAAGGTCCGAAATAAAGCGCTTTTCCACTGGATGGACCCTTCCATCGACAAAGCATGCAGTTAGGATCGAAGGCAACTGGCTTTTGGTGAAAATGCCAAATTATTGCAGAATCAGTTATCGTATTTTTCAGCCGCTAGCCATCGATCAAGTATTTGGCTTTTGACCTCAGCCAGACTCTAGACCTACTCGTCGGTGTCGTGAGGAGTGCTGAATGCGGCTCCTCCTTCCCAGAACCACCGCTGGCAGCCGGCGTCAACAACTTTGGACTCCATGAGGCAAATACGACATTAGGTGGCCGAAAGGGTGTTGAAATCGAAAACACATCTAGGCAATTTTTTACAATATCGATTAGTTTTAACCTCCGAGAGGTGACATTTGCTAGCGAGTTTCACGATTTTTGTTCGCGAAGGAATAGAAGCATCGATGATCGTTGCTATCTTGCTCGCCTATCTGAAAAAAGTTGGGCAGACCGAATACTTCCGCTATGTGATAGTCGGGGTCGTAGCGGCCCTGTTGCTTGCCGCCTCATTAGGGGTGATTATCTACACTACCGTACACAGTTATGCCGGTACCACGCTGCAGACCAAGATAGAGACCTTCACCTACCTCCTCGCAACTGTAGTTATGACATACATGACTTTCTGGATGCGTTCCCACAGCCGAAACCTATCCAAAGACCTCGGGGTCAAGGCCGAGCAAATTTTAGAAAAAAAAGCTGGATTCTCCATGGCCCTGATGGCCTTCCAAGCCGTCGGCCGAGAGAGCCTCGAAGCGATGGTCTTTACGCTAGCGATAGTCTTTGCTTCCAAAATCGAGGGCCCGGCCATTGGCGCGGCATTAGGAACGGCGCTTTCACTCGTCTTCGCATGGTTCGTCTACCGGTTAGGGCACCGCATAAATATAGCGAAGGCATTCAAGATCCTTGGCGTGGCGCTTATGTTCTTTGCCGCAGGCCTGCTCGTTGATGCGATACAGAACTTGCAGCAGCTCGGTTGGATACCATTTTTGAATAGGGCCCTCTGGAACACGGGATCCTTTCTCAATGACCAATCGACACTGGGAGACATAGCCCACAGCTTCTTTGGCTACGCTTCACAACCGACCCTTCTACAGCTGCTGGCATACCTATGTTACCTTTCGGTCACAGTCTCCCTCTTCCTCATCCTCGGACGAAGAAGGGGCAGAAAAGTGCACTCGGTCAGTTGACGAAGCCTAGAGCCGAAAGCTCACTCAATCTGAGAAGGGCTTCTCTCCTTTCGAGATTGTGGTCAACAATCTGACGAGGATAAAGACGACGGTCTTGTAGTGCCGAATCGGCACGAATAAAACTGGCCCAACCCTTCTTATCGAGGTGGGTGAGTTCGGGGA
>JAKBHQ010000089.1 GCA_021836665.1 Thermoplasmata archaeon | reverse complement strand
GCAGCAATCAGCGCAACTATCTTGTACTCGGAGATAAAGAAGCTCGCGTGAAGCTCTACTTTCGAAGTGACATCTATCGCTTGGAAAAGGCCTTTGATCTCCCAGGTATACGACTTAGCTAGCGCCTTTTGAATAATCGACCCCAAGAGATCAAAAACTTTGGCTACTGCGCCCGTGAGTGAGAATGGAAAGCTAATTGCCGCAAAGTTCATCTAATGGATTCCCTGTCCAGCGTGGAAAAAGAAGTTCACGAGAGCTGGAGCGGCCCCTATCACCAATGCGGCACCGCCAGAGGCCAAAACAGTCTTCCTGCCGCTGTAGGACTGCTGGTAATTATTCGAATGAGCTCCAATCGCCCACATCGCAGCGCCAATAATAAGTCCGATCAACGCAAGTATCAGGGCCCACGCTCCGAGTCCGTTTGCAATCTGCTGGAGCAGCGCCCCACCAGGTAGTGAGGTAACGCTCGGCTGGAGTGTCACGTCAAGCAAAATTTGTCCCATCACCGCTCAATCTCCTTCCAAAAACTAGCTCAGATCTTACTACCTTTCATATCCTTCCATACCCTCTCCTTACTTTTGATTCAATCAAAAACCGAGGCTTCAATCCCGATGGACGATCGCCTATTGCACGCCTCACATTCGCCTCCGCTTTCAGTTCCGCTTCATCGAAACCAAGCCACAGCCAGATGAATAGGAGCGAGTACTCTGGAACACAGCGATGGATAACCTGCTCACTTACGTAATTGTGGCTATTGCGGCGGCGGTTGTCGGCGTGATGGTGGCTCGCGCCGTCTCTAAGCCCCAACAAAAACAGTTAGAGGATTCCCGAAGACCAGATCAGCACAGTGACGACCGCGCTCTTCAGAACAATCCGGTCCCGTCGGATTTGATACTGCGCTCCCTGGACTCTCTACATCTAGGAGTGGTCATCTGCGACCAGGCTGGCACGGTCATCTTCAGGAACAAGCTCGTTACCTCACTCATCAACGGGAGACACCAAGACGCTCTAGCGGCGAGGGCCCTCGATGACCTGTTGAACTCTGCACGCTTTGAAAACTTCAAGGAGCAGACCTTCGAACTCTACGGTCCGCCGAAGAGAACCTACCGAATAATCACTCGGCCCCTTGAAGAAGAGGGTAAAAGGGTCGGATACCTAGCCACCCTCGAAGACATATCTGACAAGACCCACCTTGACGAGATCAGGAGGGACTTCGTAGCAAACGTCTCGCATGAATTAAAGACGCCAATCGGAGCTATCGGCCTGCTTGCAGAAACTCTCGAAGCCGAAGAGGAACTCCCGATCGTCAGGAGGCTTTCGGGGAGGATACAACTCGAGGCATTCCGGCTGGGAAGGATCATTGAAGACTTGATCGATCTGAGCAGAATCGAATCGGAGGAAATACCAAAAAAAGAGTTACTGTCGGTATACGGCCTAATCGACGAGGCTATGTCTAGGATATTGCCGTCGGCTGAAGTAAGGGGAGTTTTATTAGAAACGAAGGATTTTGAGCAAGACGTCTACGTAGGCGGCGACCGCCGCCAACTCATCTCCGCAATCTATAACCTGCTGGACAACGCTGTGAAGTACTCAGACCCTGGGGAGAGGGTCGAAGTATCCGTTGAGTCCGATGAAGCGTGGGTAGACATTGCGATTAGAGATGAGGGTATTGGTATACCCTCAAGAGATATCGAGAGGGTTTTTGAACGCTTCTATCGAGTCGACCAGACCCGATCGAGGGCAACCGGGGGTACAGGACTCGGTCTCGCAATTGTGAGGCACGTAGTCAACAACCATGAGGGGCGCATACTCTTGGAGTCCAGGGAAGGTGTCGGTTCGACATTCACCCTAAGACTCCCCTTAGTCGATCCCGAGGAGACATGAGCCGAGCCCAAACCACGATATTAGTTGCCGAGGACGAAGAGTCATTTGTCGAAGCACTAACCCTAGGACTCAAAAGAGAGGGCTTCTTGGTAGAAGTGGCCCGAGACGGAGAAGAAGCACTCAAAAAATTCGAACTAGTAAAGCCCGACCTTCTACTTTTGGACGTCATGCTGCCGAGAAGATCGGGATTAGACGTCTGCCGCGAAATTAGAGCCAAATCCAAGGTCCCAATCATCATGGTCACCGCTAAATCTACCGAAATAGATACGGTGGTCGGGCTTGAGGTCGGGGCGGATGACTACGTCTCCAAGCCATACCGGATGAAAGAGCTCGTGGCGAGGATACGCGCAGTACTTAGAAGGACGCCGGTCGATCAGAAACCCGAGGACCAGGCTGACATAATCGAACTGAGCGGAATTCAGCTAGACCTGGCGCGTCACGAGGTCCATGTAAGGGGTGATCTCGTCAGGCTCCCGCTAAAAGAATTCGAGCTATTGGAACTCTTGATGTCAAATCCGGCCCGGGTATTGACTAGGGATACGATCATCGACCGAATCTGGGGTGCATACTACGGTGGTGACACCAAGACCCTTGACGTCCATATCAAAAGGCTCCGATCCAGGATCGAAAAGGATCCATCGAATCCGACGACGATAACTACGGTGCGGGGTCTAGGCTACCGATTCGAAGTTACCCGATAAGGGAGGGCGACCCGTTAGGAGTATGCGGTTGGAAACGGAGCAATTGGATGACGATAGGCTGGCCGACACTTTGGTAATGCTCAGAGCAAATGGAGGCAGGATCACGCCCACGAGACGGGCGGTGATCCAAGTTCTGATCTCCGAGTCCACGCACCTGAGCGCCGAAGACCTCGCAAAAAGGATCCAGCTGCGCCTCCCGGACGTCCATCTCTCCACCATCTACCGAACTCTGGACGCACTAGAGGCGGTCGGGGTCGTTGACCATGTCCACCTGGGTCACGGCAGGGCGATTTACCATCTATCCTCCGATATCCACCAGCACCTCGTCTGCGAGGTTTGCTCGTCGGTGACCGAAGTACCAGAATCGTTCTTCGCCACACTCAAGGGCGAACTACAAGAGACCTTCGGATTCACGATGAGGGCACATCACTTTGCGGTAATCGGGCGATGCCGCAACTGTGCCCTAACCGAACGGCCAAAAATCTCCTAGCCGATGACGACATCGTCTGTTAATAAATAAAAGCCGGGACCGAAATACGGCCCCGGCTGAATAAATGTAGCAAACTTCTACTACCCCTTGAAGGTGACGATAGTCAGGGTCCCGTAGATAAACATTATTATCGCTAGACCATAGACCACCGACTTGACGACGACCCTCTTTGCGGGCTTTCTGATGTAGTCGTCCATGATGAAGCGCAAGCCATTCGACCCATGCAGCAGGCCTAGCGCCAACAAGAGCCAGTCAAACAGTCTCCAAATTGGATTGTTCCACCTATTTGCGACGAAAGTGACATTCGTTGCGGTCACATCGTTCAAGATGTGCATGATAAAGAAGTGGAATAGCGCCAAAAAGAACAGTACCAGCCCCGATATCCTCATGAAATACCATGACCAGGTTTCAAAATTCTGGCGCGGTTTTTTAGTAGAGGTCCTTAAATCGCCCGA
>JAKBHQ010000350.1 GCA_021836665.1 Thermoplasmata archaeon | reverse complement strand
CAAAGCGGGGGCAGTGTTTCAGAACTATCCCGAATTCGAAGTAGCCCTCGAACTACTGCTCGACGCAGAGAAGATCAGAAATGAACTTGGTCAACGGGGAAAGATATACGTAGAAAAAAACTTTACCTGGGGTGTTGTCATCGACAGGTATATAAACTTCCTCTTCGGCTGATGGATATTCTTCCTACGGCTGAGGTGGGGGAAATGTCGGGCATCGGACGGTTCAGCTAACAATGAGCAGCGATGATGAGCCATACACCAAAAATGGAAACAGTCGTAAACTATACGACCAAGCATTAACTGAACATTATCCAGGACTTGCCGAACGACTTCCCTTTAGGGACATCACTACCCTAGGGGACCTGCCCAGGCGGGACCTCTCGGCCATCCAAAGAATCTGTGACCATGAAGCTAAATTTGCCGAGGTGATCTCGGTCATCATAGTTAGCGACCCTTGCGCCAATCCAAGCGACCAGCAGTGCGCATTGACCCTTAGGTCAGTATTCGGCCAATGTTATCGCGCGGTTGAACTTATCCTTCCAGATCAATTCGCCAATTTGGCTCCCCGAGACCGTGTGCCGATTGGTATCGACCTGGCAAGTTACCCAATGGACCCAAATTCAGCGATGAAGAGCTTTCAGACGGCTTCGTCATTAGCCAGGGCGGAAATAATCGTTCCACTTCGACTCGGTGACCGCCTCGCCGTTGACGCCCTTTACAGGCTCAAATGCGCAGAAATAGAAGATCCGTCGGCACCATTTTTTTATTCCGACATCGTGTCCGAAGACGAAAATCACCGCCTCCATTCGCCCCTGTGGCATGCCAACTGGGACTGGATTCTCATGGCACAGACCGACGCAACCAAAGGGATGCTCGGCCTTCGTCGTGGGGCCCTAAGTGCAATTCGGTCACAAGAATGGCTTTTCGAAATCGATTCAAAAGAAAAAGCCACAACCTACCGGGACTTATGCTGGTCTCTTGCTCTGAAACTGTCCACCGATACTTCCTACTCTGAACCTTGCCATATTGCCCACCTGAGCTACATCGAGACCACCGATGGAATTTCAACTAGAACAGATACCCTTCGACCTCGATCAATGCTGGATAAAACCGAGAAACAGTCCTCCGAGCAAGGACCTATGCATGAGATACTTCGGCAGTACATTTCGTCACTCGGCCTTGATCTTTCCATCGAAAAACACCCCGACTGCCAGCGATACACTTTGGTCTCTAGCTCCGAATTTAACCCCCGTATCTCAATAGTGATTCCTAACCGTGACGGCGCTGGACTTCTAGCAAATGCCCTGGATTCGATATTGAACACCAACTATCACAACCTTCAGATCATTATCGTCGACGACGCCTCCACGGATTCCGAAACCTACAAGTTGTACGATCTCCTGCTTTCAAAGCGGTCCCAGGTAAAAGTGGAAGTAATCGAGACCAATGAGTCAGCGTTCAACTATTCGCGCCTCATCAACCTAGGTAGAAAGCTGGTGGATGGCGAGTACATGGTGACAATGAATAACGACGTCGAACTGATATCGAGGGACACTTTGCACATGATCACCGGATTGGCAAGCCTCCCTAAAACCGGTGTTGTCGGAACTCGCCTTCTTTATGAGGATCTAACCATACAGCACGTCGGGGTTGCCTTAGGAATTAATCGCTTCTCTGGGCACTACATGAATGGAAAGCAGATGAGCGAAAGAGCCAGCGACGACATCGCCCGCAATGTTCACCGCGCCTCAGCCACCACTGGGGCGCTGCAAGTCTTCCGGACTGATGTGTTCGACGCTGTTGGAGGTTACGACGAGGAAAGATTCCCGGTCGCCTTTAATGATGTCGACTTTTGCCTCAGAGTCGGAGAGTTAGGGCTACAAGTACTGATCGATACCCGTCCGATAGTTTTCCATTACGAAGGTAAAACCCGCGGGAACGAGCACGGCAACCACTATCGGTTCAATAGTTGGGTTCGAGAGGAGGCTGCTTTCGCCCAAAGATGGGGCGGGAAACTTGTCTCTGATCCCTTCTACCCTCGTATCCGAGAAACCTTGCTGTCCTGGCAGTCGAACCAACAATCCTGAAGCCACATAAACACCTACCCATTAGCGCAATGGGCCGACAACCCGGAACGTTTCGTGGTGTTTGAGCTAGAACCAACTAGCTCCGGCCGGACCATGCTGAACCGCCATGGGTCCGCCGCCATCAGCCATATCTCCAGTGAGCAGACTTTCACCACGGCCAGAAAATAGCATCTAGCGCTAAATTTACTTACTCTAGTCCCTGGTTGGCCGGTGGATTATCAAGAACCAGACTCCTGCAGAATCGATACCGGCATGTTAACCATCCCTGTACATTTAGTTGGATTCACAATCTTGAATGCCTGCTCAATCGGACGCCAGTCAATCCTCGCACCGCCAGGAATTTGATAGAGTGATGCGGCTACGGAAAACACCCCATCCAACAGTGGCATTGGACCGAGTTCTACTATAAATTCACCCTGGCCATAAAGGGAATAAGAGCCAAATCCTAAATCCTCGGAGGTGGCTGAAAAGACCAGCTCTCCCCGGACATCGGTAACCTCGACACCCACAAGGACCTCCTGGAGGGAGGTGGACTCATAGTGCAGGTCTAGGGAAACAATATCATTTGGTACCGCATAACCCCTCGATGGATCGGGGAGAAGCAGTGAAATCGATGTTATCAGGGCCGGTGGACTCTGTGGTCTCTGAGATGATCCAACCGTCGAATCGTCACTTTGGTCGATCGCCTCTATTGCGTTAGGATCATGGTTTAAGCCCGAGCCCTTCAATTGGTAATCCCTCAAGATTCCGATAGCCTCAGCGGTCGGGCCTCCACCGACAACCTTCGAGTGATCAAGTACGTAGGCGCGGTCACACACCGCCCTGACCAGATCGGCGGAGTGAGACACAAAGACTATCGTTCGGCCCTCCTTCTGAAAAGAATTGACCTTGTCGAGGCATTTCCTTTGGAAGTTCTCGTCCCCTACGGCTAGCACCTCATCAATCAGCAGGACATCAGGGTCCATATTTACAGCAACGGCGAAACCGAGCCTGGTGTACATGCCGGACGAATAGAACTTGACCTGATTTTCAATAAATCCACCCAGTTCGGAAAAGTCGACAATATCGTCAAAACGACGATCCACCTCCCTCTTGGGCATCCCGAGGAGGGAGGCGTTTAGATAAATATTGTCCCTTCCAGACAACTCAGGATGGAATCCCGCCCCAAGCTCCAGCATCGCCGCCACCCGGCCGCGCACCCTTATCTCACCGCTACTTGGTAGCAAGATCCCGGCAATGCACTTGAGAAGCGTCGACTTACCCGAACCATTATGCCCGATCAGTCCGAGGGTCTCACCCTCTTGAACTTCGATGTTTATATCCCGGAGTGCCCAAAACTCCTCATAGGGTACCTTGCCTAGGTGGATCACCCTCTCCTTTAGAGAGGTCATCTTCTCCTTGTAAAGCCTAAATCGCTTCGAGACGTCTACAACTTGGACTGCCA
>JAKBHQ010000322.1 GCA_021836665.1 Thermoplasmata archaeon | reverse complement strand
GACAAGCCCAGTAACCCGATCGAGCTGATTTGGATTATTGAGCGGACCAAATAGTGCTTCCTCGACGGATGGAGGGCCGACGATTGTAGACTTTGCTCGCTCTGCAAGGGCAGCAACTAGGTCGTCGTATATTCCTGACCCAGCCATTACTCTGCTCGCCGCCGTACAATCTTGACCTGCGTTGAAGTAGCCAGCGATTGCGATTCCTTCAGCAGCCTTTTCTAGGTCAGCGTCGTCGAAGACCACTACCGGAGCATTTCCACCAAGTTCAAGATGCACTTTTTTCAAACTCTTGGCTGCACTGGTGGCCACTTGGATGCCGGCACGGACGGACCCGGTTATGGAGACCATCTGTGGGATACTGTTCTCGACTAAATTTCTACCAGTGTCTCGATCTCCACATACGATGTTAATTACCCCAGCTGGAAGGAATTCACTCATAAGCTTTGCAATGAATACTGTCGATGCTGGAGTGGTGTCAGATGGCTTGATAACAATTGTGTTTCCAGCAGCTATTGCTGGCGCCCATTTCCAAACGGCCATCATCATCGGATAGTTCCAAGGTGTGACCGCAGCGCACACTCCAATTGGTTCGCGACGTATCATCGACGTGTGCCCCGTCATATACTCGCCAGCGCTCCGGCCCTCTAAGTTTCGCGCCGCCGCTGCGAAGAACCTGATCTGATCTACCATCGGCGGAATCTCTTCTGATGCGGTTAGGCCGATGGGCTTACCGGTATTTTTGCTTTCTATTTCGACAATCTGCTTGGCATGAGCTTCAATGGAGTCCGCTATCCTGAACATAGCTAAGCTCCGCTCCGATGGGGTAGCAGTTCCCCATTTTTCGAAAGCCTTTTCGGCTTCGACAAATGCCCAATTCACGTCTTGCTCGTTTGAATTCGGAGAAGTGGCATAAACTTCTCCCGTTGAGGGGTCCACAATGTCGAGAAAGGTTGTCGACTTAGCTTCTACCTCCTTTCCTCCTATGAAGTTTTTTATCAGTTGTGGCTTTTGCGACATGTTCTACCTTTCCTCCATTATTTACTGGTATTTTTTGGTATTTTTGACCGAGCTTTAATTCCTAAGTTATCTCAACAGTGAGAAGATTTTCTTACGTTTCATTGAACATCCGGAGAGCTTCGCTGTATGTTTCGAAAATGTGTTGTGACAAAATGTTAGATCGTGCTCGACTTGAATCATAACTAGCTGCGAAGGCTTCCCATTGGCGTAGTGCCAAGTTCTCTAGCGGATGAGGGATAGCCGATTTTATCCCATCGCCCAGTAGCAATGACGTCTGAGACCATTCAACATCTGTTTCGCTTTTGTCTGCCAGGTTTGCTTTTAAAAAAAGCCCAGGGTCAAGAGTTTGGTATTTTATGTCAGACCTTGCTGAGGAATACTGCTGGCAGCGGTTTTGCCTAGAGTCAGGTTTGTCGTTGCGGTGGAGTATTTTCGTTGCTAAAGCACCATCTGCTAGCATTAAGGGAATCTTTGAATAACTAGGGCCCGAGGTCGAAGCTTGAAGCTTGGCATCCCCGCCGATCTGAAGTGTGTAGTCGCTGTTTCTGAGCACGCAAAGCCCCCCGCTCATGCTTATTGGTTAAGAAACCTACAGCAAATTATTAAGATTCAAGTGATTCTGTCAAAAATTGTTATAAAAACAAGTGATTCACTCGAATTCTTCCACTAACTTGTTTACATTGTAGGTTAAGTCGTGGACGGGCTGGCGTCATGCTTGACGGGCTCCAAATAGCACCGGCAGCGTGGCTCTAGCTTTCGAGTGTTTGGTGTTTTGGTGGGGGAGGAAGTGTATTGAGCGTGGATACTGCGCCCGATGGAAAGGCTCTATTAGTCAAACCAATTCGCGGAATGAGTTCGGGCAGGGGCTCGAGAAATGGTAATAAGGTCAAAGAGGTTCCCGTCTCGCTTGACGAGAAATCGAAGAAGCTAATTGAACTGCTTCAAGTTGACGGTAGAAGTTCTTACGCAGCGTTGGCGAAGGCGGTGAACCTGTCTGAAGCGGCCGTGAGACAGAGGGTTCAAAGGCTAATCGACACGGGACTGATGCAGATCGTGGCAGTTACCGATCCTTTGCTGATTGGCTTTACTCGGCAGGCGATGATCGGGATTAAAGCAAACGGAGATCTGCGAACAGTATCTGCACTTATTGCTTCTCTAGAAGAAGTGGATTACGTGGTTATTTGTGCTGGATCCTTTGATCTTTTGGCTGAAGTCGTCTGTGAAAACGATGAACATCTTTTGCGACTTCTGAACGACGACATTAGGACCATTGAAGGAGTAACGGCCATTGAGGCCTTTGTTTATTTGCAATTGGAAAAGCAGACGTACACGTGGGGGACCAGATGACAACAAATGATTCATATGCAGTAAGCCCAGCTGAAGCACACCGCTTGCAGGAGATAGCTAAGCGTCATCTCTGGATGCACTTTACCAGAATGAGCTCTTATGAAACTGCGGATGTGCCAGTTATCGTTCGTGGCGAGGGACCCTACGTTTGGGACTCAAATGGGAAACGGTATCTCGATGGACTTTCTGGACTTTTTTTAGTTCAGGTTGGACATGGGCGCCAAGAGATTGTGTCAGCCGCCGCCAAGCAGGCATCGGAGCTTGCATATTTTCCACTCTGGAGCTACGCTCATGCACCCGGCATCGAGCTAGCGGAACGTCTAGCAAACATTGCCCCCGGTGACATAAATCGCGTTTTTTATACTACGGGTGGAGCCGAAGCAGTAGAGTCGGCATGGAAGTTGGCTAGACAGTACTTTAAAGCCACTGGAAAGCCGACGAAAACAAAGGTGATCTCGAGAAATATTTCGTATCACGGAACTACCCTGGGGGCTCTCTCAATTACTGGCCTTGCTGGCATTAAGGCTGCCTACGAGCCATTAGTTCCGGGAGCATTCAAGGTTGCTAACACAAATCGATATCGCTGTGTTGATTGCTCGAATGAGCCAGCCTGTAACTTACACTGCGCAGATGACATAGAAAGAATGATTGAGTACGAAGGACCCGATACCGTTGCAGCGGTGTTTTTGGAGCCGGTGCAGAACGCTGGTGGATGCTTTGTCCCCGACCCTGGATATTTTGAGCGAGTCAGAGCAATTTGTGATAAATACGATGTGCTTTTGGTTGCCGACGAAACTATTACCGGATTTGGCAGAGTGGGCGAATGGTTCGGCTCAATTCGATATAAGTTTCAGCCTGACATCATAACTTGTGCTAAAGGATTAACTTCGGGATACTCTCCGCTGGGAGCGATGCTCGCTTCAGATCGACTCATGGAGCCATTTGCGAAGGACTCCACAACATTTTTGCATGGATTCACTTTTGGTGGACATCCAGTATCTGCAGCTGCAGCTATTGCAAATCTGGATATCTTCGAGCGTGAGCACCTGATCGAGCATGTCCAGTCAAAGGAAGGAGAGTTTAGAGCCAAGTTGGATACGCTCTCCGACCTCCCTATTGTCGGTGAAATCAGGGGTGCTGGCTATTTCTATGGAATTGAGCTAGTCAAGGA
>JAKBHQ010000042.1 GCA_021836665.1 Thermoplasmata archaeon | reverse complement strand
CGAGGTCACCTTCGAAAAGACCACGTCACCAACTGAACGCCAGCGTAGGGCATTTGAACTAATTGGAGCAAAGATACCCCTGTAGCCAGCATCGAAAGTACCAAAATACGCCATTTACCGAGGTCAGGGGCGTGTTTTGTTGCTTGGTGGGTTTAATTTCAGATTAATCAGGGCAGAGGCTCCATGTTGACGGCGAGGTATTCGGTAGAATGTGCTTCAGGAATCCAAGGGCATTAGAGGGCTCGGTATACCTCTCTGCGGTGGCCGACTTCCAACACTAAGACAAGGAGTTGCTCGTCCTTGATTGAGTAGATGACTCGATAGTCGCCAACGCGCAGTCTCCATATGCCGTGAAAACCTTTGAGCGGTTTACAGTTGCTGCCGCGTGGATTTTCCTTTAGTGTTTGGATCTCTTGAATTATGTGGCGTGCCAACTTAGAGGGAAGTTTGTCGAGCTCCTTATCTACCCTTTTCAGATAGCTAACTTTGTATTGTGACAAACCTAGAGACCGTACTTCTGCTCTATCTCTTCCGCCGACACCAGGAGGTCTCTACCTGCTTCGAGATCCGCTAATCGCTCCATAGCGATACGTCCATCTGCTTGGTCTAACAATGCTTCGTATGCCTCGATCAACTCAGCTGGCACTATGGCAACAACGGCCTTTTGACTTCGCCCACGGTGAATCAATGTCACTTCCTTACCAAAGGCAGCACGATTGACCAACTCCGAGAAGTTGTTTCGTGCCTCACTCACCGTTAGGGTCCGGTTGTCCGCCGCATTTAGAACCATATGTCCATTATAGCCAAGTACGCTAAGTTATCGCAGCGCGCCCTAAGGTTTCTGATACTTACTGGACTTAGCCCCTTTGAAGTCCCTGGGACATTCGCAAAAAGCTCGATGCCAGATAATTCGGCGGCCAGCAAGATACCTGCGCGGTGGTTCATTTTGTAGATCTGCGCCTCTGTTTCGGGTGGTTGTTCTCGTCAGCGAGTGGCTGAGAGGTGAGTTTATCCACCGGAACCGCTCGAGCTCTCGACATGATTATCCCGATCTCGCGGACCACCCTGCTGAATTCTTAGGACCATTTCTCACTTGAGTCTTTGGACTAGCCACAGAGATTGCTCGTTGGTTGGGAGAGGCGCTGAGAGGTTGCTTTAGGGGTTTGTGGAAATTAGTGAGGATGGGTTGAGAGAGTTAGTCGTGTGTTGTAGAGGTAGTTGGGTGTGGCGTGGGGGGAATTTTGAGGTCTTGGATTGGCGAGTCAAAACTGCGTTGTTGGTGACCACACCTTAAGCAGTTTATTTTGCTGGATTTTTGACGTTTTCTGGGGAACCTCACAGAGGCTTCGAGCAATATTGGCATTTTCGCTTCCAGGTACTGAGCCACTTACGGATCTGTATTTGACAATTCGACAGCCGGCCCCGGAATAGCGATAGCGTTAGAAGCTTTCCAATCGAGCACTTCTCAAACCTTAGATGGTACGGGGATCACAGCTGTTTGCTTGCGATCGTTGTGTTCCGAAGGTCGACATGAGGGCTCTCACTACTACCTGAAACTATGGCGGTCCAGAAAAGCTCACATAGGACGATCGCCTCGCCCCGAACTTTGATTTCCTGAGACTCATAAGATCAAGCGCTGCGCTGGGTTTCGCCTGGAATTCATCAAAGAACTACCAGTTCAGGAATCTGTGCGATGTTTCGGCTATGGTGGCCATTGACCTCGGCTCCAATGATTAAGCCGTTTTTGGAGATAAATATTGGACGGGCTAAAGGTATATTTGGGGATGACCCCAAGTTGAAGACCGCAGGTGTAGACACGGTATTGGTAATGTTTTTTGCACCTGAACGTTACCAGGTGATCTCAGATTGGGAAGCGTCGGTGGGGGTGCTTTAGAGATGCTGCTCGCTGCGCCACAAGACGATAACAGGAACGCACACGCCAAACCGCCTAAGTTGCGTATTGCTAAACTTACGAGTTGGGGAGCCCCTTCTATTAGTGAAGCGAGTGCGCAGCAGACTGCTTCTAAGTGTTGATCGCTTTTTTTGACAGGTTGCTTGTAAGTCTGGCGTGAGGTCCGGGAATCCAATTGCCCACAATATTGAAAGTTGAGTTCTACTCGTAGCCATCGAAAGTACCAAGATACGCCATTTACCGAGGTCAGGGGCGTGCTATGTTGCTTGGTGGGATTAAGCTCAGATTAACTCAGCTCTCCAGCTAGACGCGAGGCCATGAACCGCTGGTAGAAGGTCTGCGGAAACGGCCTTTGAGAAGATGAACCCCTGACCGTACTCGCACTTTAGACCGGTAACCAGTGCGAGTTGATCCCGGGTCTCGATACCTTCGGCGATAACCGTCATATTTAGCGCGTGGCAGAGGGAAACCATCGCTTCTAATAGACGCCTAGCGTCGGGGCTAGTTTGAGCTGGACTGACGAAACTTCGGTCGATCTTTATTATGTTCGGTCGTAACTTGGCGAGGTAGCTGAGTGATGAATAACCAGTGCCAAAGTCGTCCAGCGCTACCGACGCTCCGAGGTTCTTGAGTTCCGATATCGTTCTGATGGTCGAATCGATATCGATCAAAGCTACGCTCTCGGTGATTTCCAGGACTAAACGTCCAGCGGGAAATCCGTTAGCGTAGAGTACCTCTTTGACCATCTTGATGAGATTCTGATCGTGGAACTGCCGAGCAGAGAGGTTGACCGCGACATACGGCGGGCTGGCGCCTGGTTGTGTTCCAGGCCAGGTGCTGGCCGACTCTACCGCTTTCGAAAGCGCAAAGGATCCGAGTTTTAGTATCAAGTCGCTGTCTTCGGCAATGGGAATGAAGATCTCGGGAGAAATCCATCTGCCATCAGGTGTTTTCCAGCGCATTAGCGCTTCGTAGCCTACTATTTCTCCAGTGCAAAGCTCTACGATTGGTTGGTAATGCATCGAGATTTCATCATGCGACAGGGCCTGACCGAGATCTTGCACTAGCTTAAACCGATCGGTTGTCCTTTCGCTCATCTCTGGTGAGAAGATGACGTGGCGGGCTTTGCCAAGACGCTTGGCCTCGTACATCGCGGTGTCGGCATCTTGGACCAACTTGGTGCAGTCGGTGGTTTCGGCTGACATGCAAACCACGACGCCGACGCTAGCGCCTTGGTTAATGCTGATTCCGTCAAAGACGAAGGGTTCCTCGAAGATAGCTAACAGGCGCTCCGCAACCGTTTCGGCATCTTCGGGTGTGCTCAGACCCTCCGCTAGGTAGACGAATTCGTCGCCACCGAAACGGCACAGTGTGTCAGAGGAGCGGGCTACCTCCTCAAGACGCTTTGAAACCACTATCAGTAGCCTGTCTCCAATGTGATGCCCGAGGGTGTCGTTTACCCCCTTGAAGTCGTCTAGATCCAGAAGGAATACAGCGGTTCCCTTTCCCTCACGTGTGCATCTTTCGTGTGCCGATTCCATTCGATCCTGGAAAAGTACACGGTTAGGTAGTCCGGTGAGTGGGTCGTGTAGTGCTAGGTGAGATAACTCTGTGGCGAGGGCTCGTTCT
>JAKBHQ010000003.1 GCA_021836665.1 Thermoplasmata archaeon | reverse complement strand
TGTTGCATTGTGTGAACAACTTACGTCCACAAAACCCTGCTATCCGGAGACCAATTTGGTCATGCGATTCTCGGTCAAAGATAGACCTGGCATCTCTTGAACTTTATCCCCCATGTCAGGTGTCCTGTATTCTTCGGAGGGCTGAGCTTAGTGGTGGCGAAGAGTCGAATGATTAGCCACCGGTCGGGTTTTTTCAGTTCGCTGTAGAACAGAGAGCCAGAGCTTGATTGTCCACTTAGGAGACAGTTAGTTTAGGTTGACAGAAATCCCCGCTGAGAATTTAGCTTTTTTGCGCCGACCCGGCTCCTTTAGAGATTCTCCTGCGCCTTCGAGTGCTAAGTACATATTTGTAATTTAGTGTAGGAGTTGCTGTTTGGTGCTTTTGCGCTGCGACATCGAGCGGAGTCCGATCTGACCTGCTCGAATGAGTGTATGCATGAATTGAATAACTATGAGTGGTTGATTTTCATATAGCGTGACACAAATTACTTCTGATAGTGACTTACGGACCCTTTATCTGCATGCTATGTTAAGGCTATGAACTACGGAATCTGTACTGCTTGAAGTGCACTTTTTGGATTATGGCGAATAATTGAGCTTGAAAATGGACTAGTAGCGGTGCCGCGTGTATCGTGATTTTGTCTTCATGTAGTGAATTGCAACATCAGAAGGGGGATGTAAGTGGCAGACGAAACTCGGGACGGTTCGGTTACTATTGAAGCGCTTATGGATGAGACGAGGGTTTTTGAACCTTCAGCAGAATTCGTACGCCAGGCTAATATCTCTTCTCCGAGCATCTACGAGGACGCTAAGCGTGATCGGCTTGGCTGGTGGGCTGAGCAGGCTGAAAAGATGCTCTGGCGCAAGAAGTGGGATCAGGTATTGGATTGGAGCAACGCTCCATTTGCAAAATGGTTCGTCGGCGCAGAACTAAATATAACTGAAAGTTGCTTAGATCGACACGTACAAGCGAATCCAGACAAGGTTGCATTCTATTTTGAGGGTGAGCCAGGGGATTCAAGGGTCATTACATACAAGGAACTTTACGAAGAAGTCTGCCAGTTTGCTAACGGACTCGCAGATCTCGGTGTTCAAAAGGGTGACCGTGTAGCTATCTACATGGGAATGATTCCCGAGCTACCGATTGCGCTCCTTGCGTGCGCTCGTCTTGGAGCTCCACACTCTGTAGTATTTGGTGGATTTAGCTCTGATTCATTGCGTGATCGTGTGAATGATGCAGAGGCGAAGGTCGTCATCACCTGTGATGAGGGCTGGAGGAACGGCGGACGCATCGAACTCAAGAACTTCGCCGATAAGGCAGTGGAAGAGTGCCCGAGCGTCGAGAAGATGGTAGTGGTCCAGCGTACCGGCGGCGATGTACAGATGGTCGAGGGCAGGGACATCTACTACCACGACCTGATCGACGGCAAGGCGAAAGAGCGCCCGGCGACCATTACAGACAGCGAGGACATGCTTTTTGTCCTCTACACGTCGGGTACGACTGCTAGGCCAAAGGGAATTGTCCACACCGTTGGCGGCTACCTCGTGGGCGCTGCTACCACCCATCGGTTAGTTTTCGACATCAAGCCGGACGACATCTACTTTTGCACCGCTGATATTGGATGGGTTACCGGACACAGCTACATCGTCTATGGACCGTTGGCAAATGGCGTCACTTCTGTCATATACGAGGGTGTCCCGAACTATCCGGATAAGGATAGGTTCTGGGAGATCGTCGAAAAGTATAAGGTGACCCAGATCTACACTGCGCCAACAGCGATTAGGACCTTCATGAAGTGGGGCACGGAATATCCAGAGCGCCATGACCTCTCTAGTCTCCGTGTCATCGGAACGGTTGGCGAGCCAATCAATCCAGAAGCTTGGATCTGGTACAACACCTTTATCGGTGGAGGCAAGGCTCCGATCGTAGATACTTGGTGGCAGACCGAGACCGGGCACATCATGATATCTCCGATTCCTGGAGTGACCCGTACCAAGCCTGGTTCGGCGACTATTCCTCTACCGGGAATGGGTGCGGATATCGTCGATGACGAAGGAGTTTCGGTGCCGAATGGTTCCGGCGGCTATCTCGTCTTGACTGAACCTTGGCCGGGAATGCTTCGGACGATCTACAAGGACCCAGAGAGGTTCAAGGACGTCTATTGGTCGAGATTCTCCAAGCCATCGGAGAACAAGTGGGTTTACTTCGCTGGGGACGGAGCTAAAAAGGACCTCGATGGTTACTTCTGGCTCCTTGGAAGGGTCGACGATGTCATGAACATCTCTGGCCACAGAATTTCGACCCTCGAGGTGGAGTCGGCGCTGGTTGACCATCCGGCGGTCGCTGAGGCGGCGGTTGTTGGACGTGCAGATAGCACGACCGGCCAGGCAATAGCGGCCTTTGTCACACTGAAGGGTGGAAATCAAGGGGACGAGAAGTTGCTTGCCGAACTGCGAGAGCATGTCGCTGTCAAGATAGGCAAGATTGCACGTCCGGCATCGATCGTCTTCACGGACGAGCTGCCCAAGACACGCTCTGGCAAGATTATGAGACGACTGCTTAGGGATATCTCCGAGCAGCGCAAACTGGGAGACGTTACGACATTGGCTAACTCTGATGTCGTGAATGAGATAGCAAAGAGGGCTTCAAGCTCAATGAGCAAGCAGGCCGACTAGCTATGAGAGGGTTGGTGTCCGGGGAGAGGTATCCTTCCGGGCACCAATTACCCCAAGGCCGTTTTGCGGCTTTGGTGTTGATGGTTTCTGGCTGCTTGTCAGAAACCCCGGGGGAATCACTGAAAGGAAAAAGCAATTATGTCAGACACCGCCACTAAGCCACAAGAGGTCCTGGTATCTCTGGCGGCTTCAACAGCGGATCCGGGGCCACTTGGCCTCGCTGGTTTTGCATTAACCACTTTTTGTCTGAGCGTATTTAATGCGGGAATCCTAAATGGAGCATTGCAGGGCGTAGTATTGCCAATGGCACTGTTCTATGGTGGATTAGCGCAGCTCCTGGCTGGTCTTCAGGAGTATAAGAAGGGTAATACCTTTGGAGCCACTGCGTTCACCTCTTACGGTGCATTTTGGATGTCCTTTGCGGCATTTGTCCATATCATCGTTCCAGAAATGATCGCAGCAAAGACCCCAAATATTAATGAAGCGGTTGGACTCTTCCTGCTTGCATGGACACTGTTCACCGTATATATGATGATCGGTTCGTTTGCTACAAATGGAGCCCTTGCGACAACATTTGTGGTGCTTGAAATCACCTTTATCTTGCTGACTTGGGGTAACTTTGCAAATAATGCCTCGATGGTCAAGATCGGCGGTTATCTAGGTATCATCGTTGCCGTTTTGGCGTGGTACACATCCGCAGCGGGGGTCCTCAGTTCGGTCTACGGCAAGGTTGTTCTGCCAGTTTGGCCAGTGAAGAAGTAACCATCATAACCGGTGGCAGATGCCATTGGGTTTAGTGCTCATTCTGGTCCTGGGTATCCAGTTCGTCTATCCGAAACGATAGCGGATTGGGTCCCAGGACTTTTTAGATCGGAA
>JAKBHQ010000246.1 GCA_021836665.1 Thermoplasmata archaeon | reverse complement strand
TCTTATCGCTTGCAGCACCGGTGACCGCTGTCGTTACGGGTAAATTCCACTGTTCGTTGCGTCCGCAATCAAGAAACCGAAGGGTTCCCCGCCTTGCTTTCCAAGTGACCCAGGACCTCAGACCCCTCACCTCTAAGCACTATTTGTGTGACCGCGGTGCCAAGCGTACAAGGCGTCGCAGTTCATGTAGCTCCAAGGAGACGAACTCGGCGGGGGAGGGGTAATCAAGGACGCCATGGAGCTCATTCTGATTGGCATTAGAGTAATGCGGTTTGACCCTTGATTTATTATTGTTCAGAAAAGCAACTCAACTGAACAGCCCGTTTATAACCCTTGACCTAGCTGTTGGTAGGATCAGGTCTATGTCTGAAAAAATAACACAGTCGGCTGACGGGTCCCTTATCGTACCTGACGAGCCAATCATTCCCTTTATCGAGGGAGACGGAACGGGTGTTGATATCTGGCCAGCCGCAAAGGTTGTCTTTGATGCCGCCGCAAAGAAGCACGGGAAGTCCATATCTTGGCTGGAGGTTCTTGCCGGCGAGAAGGCTTTCAAGGAGACCGGAAATTGGCTCCCTGACGAAACGATCGACATCTTTAGGTCTTATTTAATCGGCATCAAGGGTCCATTGACCACGCCTATTGGCGGCGGTTTCAGATCACTCAACGTTGCCTTGCGCCAGATCCTCGATCTCTATGTTTGCTTGCGTCCAGTTCGCTGGTTCAAAGGGGTTCCATCGCCGGTTCTGCATCCGGAAAAGGTCGATATGGTAATTTTCCGAGAGAATACTGAAGATGTTTATTCGGGACTTGAACTCGAGGCAAACACACCTGAAGTCAAAAAGCTGATCGAATTTCTACATGATGAGATTGGGTGGGACATTAGGGCAGACTCGGGTATCGGGGTTAAGCCGGTATCAAAGGGTGGATCTGAGAGACTTGTCCGCGCTGCCATCAAGTATGCGATCAGCAAGAACCGCAAGTCGGTGACCATGGTGCACAAAGGCAATATCATGAAGTACACCGAAGGTGCATTTATGAAGTGGGGATATCAGCTCGTCAAGGACGAGTTCTCCGATAGCGCCGTTGGTTGGGATGATTGTCAGGGCAAGCCAGGAGATAAAGTTCTTGTAAAAGACGCTATCGCTGACATTACCCTGCAGCAAGTATTAACCCGGCCAGATGAGTTCGATGTGATCGCGACAATGAACCTTAACGGTGACTACCTGTCGGATGCGCTTGCAGCCCAGGTGGGTGGGATAGGCATTGCGCCTGGTGGAAATATCAACTATGTCACCGGCCATGGTATCTTTGAAGCTACTCACGGAACTGCGCCCAAATATGCCGGGCAAGATAAGGTAAATCCGGGATCGGTAATCCTTTCTGGGGTCATGATGTTTGAGCATTTGGGCTGGCAAGAAGTGGCTGACGATATCGTTAGGGCCCTTGAGTCAACAATTGCAGACAAAGTCGTCACATATGACTTTGCACGTTTGATGCAAGGAGCAACCGAAGTGAAGTGCTCTGAGTTTGCCTCGGCGATCGCCGATAGGCTGTAAGCAGAGATATTCAAATATTGGTCCCGGGCTCCGAATAGGGGTCCGGGACCAAATAATGAAAGGACAGATTTATATGACAGCTGCCAAGTCGCCAATCCGAGTAGCAGTTACTGGAGCGGCCGGCCAGATCGGTTATTCGCTGCTTTTCAGGCTAGCCGCAGGCGAAGTATTCGGTTCTGACCAGCCTATCATTTTGCAACTTATTGAAATTGAGCCAGCGTTAAAGGCTCTTAATGGAGTCGCAATGGAACTCGACGACTGCGCATTTCCCCTTTTGAGTTCGATTGAGATGACCGCCGACCTGAATGCTGGATTTAATGGAGTCAATTGGGCGCTTTTGATTGGATCCGTACCGCGCAAGGCTGGCATGGAGCGCAAAGACCTGCTTTCAATTAACGGTGGAATTTTCAAGCCACAGGGCCAGGCGATCGAAAAGAATGCTTCTTCAGACGTGAGGGTGTTGGTAGTTGGTAATCCCTGCAACACAAATTGCGTAATTGCAAGGAGCAATGCACCCGAGGTGCCGGATGACAGATGGTTTGCCATGACCCGCCTAGATCAAAACAGGGCGATGACGCAGTTGGCCAAGAAGTCATCGACGACAGTTACCGACATCAAGAAGATGGCCATTTGGGGAAACCACTCGTCTACTCAGTTCCCAGACTTTGAAAGCGCCACGATCTCGGGACGTCCTGTTACTGAGGTGATCACCGACAGCGATTGGCTTCAAGGCGAGTTTATTTCGACAGTGCAAAAACGTGGTGCGGCAATCATTGAGGCGAGAGGGGCTTCGTCCGCTGCATCGGCCGCCAACGGCGTGGTAGATTCAGTCCGGTCGGTCATCAACCCGACGCCCGATGGAGACGTTGTCTCTCTGGCGGTATGTTCGCATGGCGAATACGGGGTTCCCGAAGGGCTGCAGTTCGGCTTTCCGATCATTTCCGATGGAAAGAGCTTCAAGATCGTCGAGGGAATCTCCCACAGCGACTTTGCTAAAGGAAAGATTCTTCTGACCCAAACCGAGCTAGAAGAAGAGCGTGCCGACGTCGCCCATCTCATACCGAGCGGGATCTAACCGCGACGCCACAGCTTGAGTAACCTCTGGGCCTAACAAGTTGAGTCAAACGCTACACCGGGTTGAAAAACCAGCCCGGTGTAGCCGTTTAGTTTAGATAGCCTAAAACATGGCGAGCGATCATCTTGGCCGGGTGCACCCCTTAGCCATTCCTTCCAGGGGCCAACGGTAATTGTTCTTGGCCCGAGTAAAATTCTCAGACTGAGCTTGTCTGTTTGGATCGTCCTAGGTCGGGGAGGGTATCCGCCCAGTTCGGACCCAGGAGCGAGAGACCACATTTTTCTAGGTAGGAAATCTTGGTTTCTATCGCCTTGCGCCAAAGGGCCAGGTCATTCTCGAAATGAGCGCGGTCGCCGTCTTCGAAGGCGTGCTCTACTTCGTTGAATGCTGCGTCTTCCTGGTCGAGGAGCTCGCGATAGCGGGCTAATACGTGGTCGTCGATCACCCCATCAGTTGTCATTGCAACCCCCTATTCCTACTAGCCAATCCAGTAGATAAAATCTAAGCTACTCGTTTTTACTGGGAATTATCTTGAAATTTACCCATATTCAATCGAATAGATGGCAGCAACGACCCAAGATTGCCTTGGTTATTTCGGAGGAAGTGAAGCTGGCGACGCTTCGCCTTTTACGAGGAGCAAATGGCATTTGCTTCGGTGGGAGCAATGGGGATTTAAGCTTACTCGTCCGTTACCCAAGCAGTGGCTGAAGCCACTTGGGTCCAGGGCTTTCTTGGCGACTAAAGAGCCGTTTTATCGGCGGATACACGATCCTGTCGATAGGGTTGCAACAGTCGACGCAGAGATGAGCTATAACTATACACAATGAACTTGCGTGAGTGGGCACTGTCTCAAGGCATACATCCGCAGACGGCATATAGGTGGTATCGTGCCGGTAAGTTGCCTGTTCCTGCTCGTAAAGTAG
>JAKBHQ010000427.1 GCA_021836665.1 Thermoplasmata archaeon | reverse complement strand
TTCACGCTTTCGGGTCAGTTTCTGTCTCAGGTCGTCCATCTTGACATGATCGCAGGGATAGCCTGCGTGACCTGGTGTATTGTCTTTCTCCTTAAAATAGTGTCCAGCCAATCCGTACGTTCGGGGGCCATATGGGCGGTACTTTTATCGGTAGGATTCGCGCTATGCGTCTTTGCGGGGGCTCCCGAGGCGATGTTAGATGGCGCGATATTTATGGCGCTTTTAGCGATACCCACAATGATCAAAAGGGGGAGGGACTCCAAAGTTCCACTGCTACTACTCCTACTCGCTGGGGCCCTCGCCTTGGGTTTAGCTGCTATCCAGTGGCTGCCCGGAATAGCCTTCCAGCACTTTTCAAATAGATCGAGTGGGAGCTATGCATTTTTCACCTCGGGGCCATTCAGTCCTAGAGACCTGGTCATGCTCTTATACCCATTCATTCAGGGATGGTACTCCTTAAGGGACCTGCCGTCTTTTTTTGGATCCTACAACCTAGGAGAAATAGGCTCTTATCTGCCAATATTGCTTACCACCCTAGGTTTAGTCGGTTTATTGTCCTCTTCGGATACTCCAAATAGCGACGGACGGGTTTCTGGCATAAGGCTCGCTGGAATTGGAGCTTTACTCTTGGCGCTTGGCGGTTATACGCCATTGGCTCCCCTCCTCTACCACCTCCCCCTCTACGGCAAACAGAGGTTACCGTCGCGCAATATGTTCGGATTCGATCTCGCAATATCAATCCTCGCAGGCTTGGTTTGGACGAAAGTTAGCTCCAAAGGCAAGCCACTTTCTGGGACCGGGAGACTAGTCGTGTACGTCATCGGATCGATCGGTGTCATTGTCGCCGCGGGATTCTTCTTTGACACCAGCCTCTTATACTCGATTTTAACTACTCCAAGTCAAATTTCAGGTTTCAGCACCAACATGGCGATCTACGTGGCGCTTAGTTGTGCATTAATCGTTGCCACCACGGCAGTAATTGCCACCTCCAGGTCCGGTGGTCTGAGGAGAAGTGCAAGTACCGCACTTGCGCTGCTGACACTACTAGATATCGGGTTCTTCTCCTACTCGACGGTTATCGAACAGACCCCGCCGACCTATCTCAATTCGCCAGGCGGAACTACACTGGCGAAACTCAAGTCATTAGTCGGACCGGCCGGACGCTTCGGGATATACGACCCGAACCTCTACTCATATTTTGCCCAAAATACCGCACTTTCGGTAAATTCGAATATTTACAGCCAAGTACCTTCGGTCCAGGGATACTCAAGTCTTTCGCTAGGAAACTATGACGCCCTCACCGGGTCCCACTTCATGGGGACTATGAAGGTGTCAGGCATCAACTCGGTCATGCACGATATCTATAACATGAATCTGCTTGAGACGAATTCGTACTACTTTCTAATCGGTGTCGGATCATCGGCTGCGAAGAGTGCCCCCCTCTCCCCTTCTGCTCCCAGCTCTTCCAATTCACCTATCCAAACCGGAGGTTTCTTTGGCGGAAACTTCAACGTGCTACGCCTCCTGATTTCAACACCGCGGGGAATGGATACCCAGTGCCTTGACGGACTTTCCCTGCTTACCTCCTCCGGAGGGAAGATCAAGGCATCCTCGGCAGTGGCAACGACTACTCCAAACGGCAATCCGATACAAGAGGTGAGTTTCCCCCAACCTACCAGTGCCGTTGGATTTCAAATCCCGCCTTGTAGTGGCCTTCCGTCGAGCGATGGATACCCAGACCTCGGGATCCGCCTGCAGACACCAAATCATAACTATGACCTCACCGGGAGTGAGATCACCTACTTGACGCCGACAAATTGGCACTACATCGAGAACATAGGAAACTTGGCTATCTATGCCTCAAATCATCCGAAAACCTCGATCTTCAAGCTAGGAAGCGGTGTAAAGGTCGACTCCTTCTCAATTTCGACCGCAGGAGCACTCACTTTGACAGTGCATGCCGTGCACTCCTCGACGATCATTTGGAACGAGAACTATGCCCCTTCGTGGAATGAGACGGTCATTAATTCCGAAGGTACCAAAAGACCAGCCCTCCACAGTGCTGCTAACTCGACGCTGATTTCCATTTCGGTTCCAAAAGGCGTTTCAAAAATTGAACTGAGCTATCGTGCTCCGATGCTTCTTGTAGGGTTCTATATCTCTATCTGCTCTTTAGTGTTGGCCCTGGGGATACTCTTGTGGACCAGATTCCATAGCCGGAAAAAGGGTTCCTGGAAGAGCGGCAGGATGCAAATGAGCGTCTATGACATCAGACGCGGCTAGTCGACGACGTTAGCTTCCACGGCATCGGCTCCCGTTTCTTGAGTCGTCGCGAATAGAAAGCGGTTCAGAAAAGCAAACTTCGCAAACCACAGGACGGCAAAAGATCCTATGTATGCACCCGACACGAACAAGACTGCGGCGCTAGAGTGAGGAGGCCCCGCAATTGAAGAGTGGCTGCTCGCAAAGTCGGTGGACCAGGTCGAGAAGACCAATCCTATAATCGCCATGATGAGGTAAGGAAAGACCTCTTTAGAGAGTGACGACCTGTCCCTCTTCTGCCAAGCCCAGTTGCGGTTTAGAAAGTAAGAAGGGACCGCTCCAACCAAAGTGGCGAATATCGCCGAACCCCTCGCCTCAAAGAGATGAAATACTCCAAAACTAAGTATCAGTGCCACGTAGGACACGACGGCGGACACTCCGGACCCGACGGCATACTTCACGAACTTCTTAGACAGGTCCGATCTCATCAAGCGCTCTACGAGCCGCCCGAGTGGACCTTGGGAATTAATCACCACTACTATCTTATCCACGACTAGAATGAATACCCTACGTAGTAGTACTCGCAGTCGGGTTCCGCCACGAGTATCAAAGCCCAAGGAGGTCAATTTAAAGTGCGGGTGCTTGTAACCGGGGGGTCAGGCTTCATTGGTACCCGACTGACAAAAAGACTTGTCCAGGAGGGCTACCAGGTAATAGTGGTCGATTTGAAAGAGCCCAGGGTCGATGGGGTTGAATATCACCAATGCGACATTAGGGACGCCAATTCGGTTGCAATTGCCTTCGGATTCCAGCCCGAATCGGTGGTTCATCTTGCCGCAATGACCTCGGTCTTGAATTCGATTAAAATACCTCAAGAGGTCTTTGACGTGAACGTCAGGGGGACCCAGGTGCTACTCGAGCAGGCCAGGATAAGTGGCTGCACCTCTTTTGTCTTTGCCTCAACAAACGCTGTAGTTGGCCAAAGCGACTCCAAGATCTCCGAAAATTCTCCCAGTCGGCCACTAACCCCTTACGGTGCATCCAAGGCGGCCGCAGAGTCATTGCTGAGCGCTTATGGCTCCTGCTACGGGATGGCGTCGACGTCTTTGAGGTTGACCAACGTATACGGTCCGGAAATGTGGCAGAAGGATTCGATCGTGCCGAGGCTCTTTAAATTTGCCACCGGTATCGGAAAGTTTGCCATCTATGGAGATGGAGAACAGTATCGTGACTACGTCTTTGTAGATGACGTAGCGGGCGCCTTCATAAAGGCAATCAAGGCCGACGTCTCCGGGG
>JAKBHQ010000266.1 GCA_021836665.1 Thermoplasmata archaeon | reverse complement strand
TGCTGGATATCACAAACGCTTCAGAGGCTTCTGGAGATTCGAGTGAACTAGTGGGTGAACTGTCTGGGATATTGAGTGACGGCAACTCCCATAGCTCTGCGGGAAGACTTGTCGAGGTGGAGATTTCGGAGGAGGCCTCCTTGCAGGCGGATCAGTTCTTGCAAGAATCCCTAGTCGGGCCACCGTCGAAAAATGATCGGTTGATGGCGACCGAAAAGGAGATCTCCGAGATGAGGCAAAAACTCCACTCGGTGCTCGACCAACTTTCATCTGAACTTGTAGAGCAGTACAAGAATGGTCGGGCCAGCGTCCAAGGGCTTCTTGAAGATCTAAGGAAGGGCTAAGGGCTTCCTTGGAATCTCCGGCGTGGCCGAAGGGTTGAAAATCATGGCGCATATCGGCTGAATGCTTTGGCGCCGGTATTGCTTGCTAGTCGGAGGTTGTTCTTGATGCGTTTCGCTGTTCTGTCCTACCACACGTCGCCGTTGGCTCAACCCGGCGTCGGTGATGGCGGCGGAATGAACGTATACGTAAAGCGTTTGGCATCGGCGCTAGTCCGTTCCGGGGCAGATTGCGATGTCTACACTAGGTCCACCTCGGCCGCCGATCCTGCGAGGATTGTCGTCGAGCCCGGTTTTGTGGTGCATAACATTCCAGCTGGCCCCCCTCGGCACCTGGAAAAAGAGGAACTCTTGGACTACGTTGAAGATTTCAAAGACGAAGTTCTGAAGCTGATGCTCGATTCGGAATCATTTATGCCGGACTTAATCCACGCCAACTATTGGCTGTCGGGGATTGCCGGACACTCAATCAAACACGAGCTTGATATCCCAATGCTAACAACCTTTCATACCTTGGAGAAGGTTAAGTCGTTCGGACGCACCAGGCCAGATGATGGTTACGACGAGGCTTTTCGGGTCAAAAAAGAGATTGAGATAATGGGATGCTCGGATTCAGTGCTGGTTTCGTGCGCTCAGGAGATGATACAGCTGGTCGATCTTTATGGGATCTCTCCTGAGAGGGTCGAAGTGGTTACTCCTGGAGTTGATCATGCATTTTTTGCTCCAGGTGCGAAAGCTATGGCTCGCCAGGCCTTGGGACTTAATCAAGAAAAGAAACTTTTGTTATGGATCGGAAGAATACAGCCGCTTAAGGCCCCGTCTATGGCTGTCGCAGCCCTGGGCCTTCTAGCAAAAGAGTTCGACGTTGAGATGGTGATGATAGGCGGTCCGTCGGGCTCCGATGGCGCAGAGGAGTTAAATCTCGTGAAGGAGCTGGCGGAGTCTTATGGAGTGAGGGAGCGCTTGCATCTGATCTCCCCACAGCCACATGAGACTATTTCTAGCTACTATCGAGCCGCTGATCTCTGCCTGATTACTTCCAGAACTGAGTCGTTTGGTCTGGTGGCCCTTGAGGCGGCCTCTTGTGGACTCGTAACGGTCGCATCGGATGTCGGCGGCCTTACCTCGGTTATAGATGGAGGGATGACCGGGATATTGGTGGCGGAAAGGTCCCCGGAGAAGTTCGCCGAAGAGGCCAGGGGGCTACTTTTGCAGCCCGATCTGATGAAAAGTATGTCGAGGGCAGCGGTGGAGAAATCATTCGGTTACACCTGGTCATATGCCGCCCGCCAGATGAGTTCCATAGCCAGGTCGCTGCTAGCTCGAGAACTGCTTAGTTGCTGTTAAATTTGAGGTGAGACAGCCTTGGACGACGCGAAGTCCATGTTTGACCTAACTAAGCGTGACATCTTTTAACTCCGCCTTTCTGGATGGAGTTTTGACTGAAGACCTTTGGGCGCAGCCGCCTTCAATTACAGAGGCAACGGGCCATAAAAGTTGGCTTATTATCTGTTGTATGTTTGATCTCTGTTTCGTTGGTGGTGGGAAGATGGCGAGTGCCATCTTGTCGGGGATAATCGAAAGCTCCAATGTGGAAGGCAGGTCTATTCATGTTTCTGAGAAGTTCGAACCTGCCAGGAAGGCGATTGCTGATCGCTTTCCTGGCGTGAGCGTTTCTTCGTCCCCCGAGCCTGCAGCGACGTTCCTGTTGGCGGTAAAGCCCAAAGATGCAGCTTCGGCAACCAGTGAACTGGAGATTCTGGCAAACAGTCGCCTGCTAGGGGCCGCAAAGCCGCCGGTTCTAGTGTCGATCGTTGCGGGGATCGATAGTGCGCATCTTTCAAGTTGGGCACCGAGTTTTACCATTGTAAGGACGATGCCCAATACTGCGGTGGCCGTAGGGAAAGGAGTGGTGGCTCTCGCCGCTGGAAAAGGCGCGGACGAGGACGCTATGGATCGGGCCGAGTCGCTATTTTCAGCGGTTGCAGTAACGATCAGGGTCCTTGAGTATCAAATGGATGCGGTAACTGCGATGTCTGGGTCGGGACCCGCATACTTTATGTATTTCATTGAGGCGCTGGAGGAGGCGGGTATTTCTCTTGGCCTGCCGCTGGATTTAGCGAGGAAACTGGCAATATTGACTACTCTCGGCTCTGCTCATTTGGCTTTGGAGGATGGCAGGGATCCTCGTATACTGCGTCTCGAGGTTACTTCGCCAGGTGGTACAACCGCAAAGGCGATTGCGGAATTTGACCGAGGAGCTCTCAAAGCAACGATTGCCAACGCCGTGTCAGCCGCCTACGAGAGGTCCAAAGAGCTTGGAAGTTAAGATGGTTGCGGCCAAGGGACGGCTTATGTTCGCCTAGTTAGCGTCGAGATTTTTATAATTTCAACCGCCGGAATTGGTATTCGTACTATTTGACATAACAGTGGCTGATTGATCAGCCCTTAAGTCTTCAGATCAGTCTGGCTTTTATGTGTTGAATCCGTCAGCAAAAGGCCCAGGTTTTTAGGTCCAAGCATTTTACGAGTGCGCGACTTGGCGCTGAGTTCTTGAGGATTGAGGCTAGTCAGACTTCACCGGTTTTTTATTAGCAGGCGACATTGCCCTAAAGGCCCGAACCGTGACCGCCGAGGTCCCCAACGTTTTGAACTTTTCGTTCCACATCAGTATGCCTTAGCGGTTTTTTACCGCCTCGGGGTACCCTGTATGTAAAGTAAAGTGTTTGAGATATTTCAGAACCTAGGTAGGTTTGTGTTTTGCCACTAGCGGCAGTGAGTATCTGTGAAAGCGATGTTTCTACTCCGGATTTCGATAGATTTGCCATGGGTTCGAACGCAACTGAACAGCTCTATAAGGTCTTGGCCGACGAGGATGTTGTATCAGAGGCAGTAGTCGTTTCGACCTGTTATCGGACCGAAGTTTACGCGGACGTCACGGAGTTTCATCTCGGAGTCGAGAGGATAGTAGAGGTACTTTCCACCGTTACTTTGGCTAGGCGAACAGAAATCTCCCAGGTAGGGAAGGTCTTTTATGGCCGCGGAGTGGCCGAGCACTTATATAGGGTCTCATCTGGTATTGAGTCAAGGATCCTTGGGGAAACCGAAGTGCTGGGACAGCTTAAGTCGGCTTTGGATGACGCTCGCCAAGCCAAGGTGATAGGGAAGATACTGAATAGGCTCTTCCAGTCTGCTTTAGAAGTTGGAAAAGACGCCAG
>JAKBHQ010000105.1 GCA_021836665.1 Thermoplasmata archaeon | reverse complement strand
CCTTCCAAGCTTCGATGAATTAACCCAGCAACCTACGGTTGATCGCAACATATCGGCGATTCGAAAATTCCTTTCTTCGGCAGAACTTAGATGGGGACCCCCTTCTAAAGTGGTGGTTGAACTAGCGCGAGAAGGTCTCAAATCTCCAAAGTCAAAGCTCAAACTTGAAAATGAACAGCGCAAAAAACAAGAAGTTAATGACCGCATACGCGATGAACTGATTAACTCAGGGGTTATGTCTCCTTCGCGTGGTGATGTTGTGCGTCATACGCTTCTGCAGATATTTGAATCCAGATGTCTCTACTGCGATGCTCCCATCAATTGGGATAACTCCGAAATCGATCATATTGTGGCTAGAGCTGAGGGTGGAATTAATGGCTGGTCGAATTTAGCGTTAGTTTGCAGAAGTTGTAACTCGAGCAAAGGGAAAACCCCGTTTGGTCTTTGGGCTTCCCAAGAGCAGCTGAGTGCAACTTTAAAGAGGGTTGCTGCTCTTCCTTATCCCGAAGGGGGCCGCTGGACTCGCACTGAGTTTAAAGGCTATAAGGAGTCCTTGAGGTGGAGGTTGATGCGGAAAAGCCAAGACGATAACTTGGATGATCGAAGCATCGAATCTACTGCCTACGCTGCTGTCGCCATTAGAGATCGAATCAAGTCCCGATACCCAGGGGTCCCAGTAGAAACATTTTCGGGGGTAATTAACTCAGAAGCTCGAAAACATATTGGTCTAGATATCGGTGAGGTCTTGGGGAGGGGATTTGGAAATAAGAAGAGGCTCGACCGAAGGCATCACGCCGTCGACGCTGCAATGGTAACGATATTGAATGGATCTGTAGGGGTTCAAGTAGCACGTGCCGTGGAGTTTAGAGACTTTTACATACTTGAGAACTGTAAGTACACTAAAGACGGAAAGAGTCGAGAGGAATGCAGAGAAAGAGCGACTTTCCTGTCTAACCAGAAGATTGTGCACACGAGCGGATGGGATCAATGGTGGGATAATGCTAGCGCGCTTGTCGAAATGATTAGAGAAGAGGCACAACTTGACAGAATTGCTGTTGTTAATCCTTTAAGGCTCCGAGCCAATCAGGGCCCTGTTCACGCAGAAACAATCAGACCTTTGGACCACAAGGTTCTTGGGGAAAGGTGGACTGCCGCAGAGGTGGCGAAGGTTGTCGATCCGGAGATATGGGAGGAACTGAAAATTATGTCAGGGACCTCTAAAGATGGGTCGATAACCGAAAATTGGGAGCGGGAGCTTGTAATTCGCTCGGGAACCGTTGGGCCGGCTGCTCGGATTCGTTTATTTCCGAGCACCGCCGCGATGATCCCGATAAGGGGAGGCGCGGCCGAAATGAGTTACATCCATCATGCTCGTATTTACGCGTGGTTAGAGAAGGACAAGATTCGTTTTGGAATGATTCGTGTATTTACGGCCGATCTCGCCCTTTACGGTTTTAACCGTCGAGGAGTTGATATATTTACCCGTCCTCTTCCGTCATATAGTGCGTCCATTAGGACTTCGGATGAAAAAGTAGTGGATAAAATCAACAAAGAAGAGGCGGCCTATTTGGGTCCATTGTTTGTTGGAGACGAGCTGGAATTTGCTAGTGTTGATATGGTGCCGGGATCGGGCGAAATAAGGGAATTTCTGAAGATATTTCCCGAAAGACGGTTCAGATTAGATGGATTCCCTGGTCCGATGAGACTGAGGCTTCGTCCGATATATTTGGCGTCAGAAGGCACGTCTAATGAATCCAATGATGCAAAGGCGGTGAATACTATAGTGACAGGAAGGGGCTGGTGGCCGTCATGTCATGTGGTCTTTAGTGCTCAAGAATTCAAGGTTGTTCGCCGAAGCTCACTAGGTAGGCCAAGGTGGCATGATTCAGGTCTTCCTAGGAGTTGGGAGCCCATGCCAGAGGCCAGGAGGCTACTAGGATGCCAGGAGCTTGGAGGGTCATCGACGCAATAGGATATAGCGGGGAAGTCGCCGCGGGCAAGGGGCACCTCTATTTAGGCGAGCAGTCGGTTGCGCTTGCTGATATCGCCGTTCTTTTAGTTGGACCCCATTGTAAAATGCATGAAAGTACTTTCGACCGAGCTGCGTTTTTTGATGTTTCGATTGTCCATTGTGATTGGAAGGGCGTTCCTATTGCAACTACTTTTGGATGGTCTGAAAATTCGAGAGTTGCGACAAGGCAGCGTGCCCAAGCTTTTATGTCGGTACCACGCCAAAAGAATGCATGGATGAGAATAGTTAAGGCAAAAATTCGAGGACAGGCTGAAGTTCTTAGAGCATTTGAGTTCAAGGGATATTCCGATCTCGTGGACCTCTCTAGAGTTGTCAAATCGGGTGATCCATCTAACGTTGAAGCTAGGGCAGCGCGGCTTTATTGGAAAACTTTAGTCGGTGAGAAAGACTTCCGTAGATTGCCGGGTACGCGTGAAGGTTTAAATGGCTTTTTGGATTATACGTATGCCGTCCTGAGGGGAGTTTGTGTAAGAGCGGTCGTATCATCGGGTTTGAACCCATCACTCGGAATTTGGCATCGCGAAAGATCTAATAGTTTTGCTTTAGTGGATGACGTTATCGAACCATTTCGTCCAGCAGCAGATCTGGTCGCCATGAGAGCTCGTGAAAAACATAATGATTTGGATAGCAATTGCAAGAAGGATCTTGTCAGTGTGTGTGAAACTTCTTTCGACAAAACCGGGATTACGGTCAGTACTGCAGTATCAAACTTTGCCCGGAAATTCGCCATATATGCAGAAGGAAATTCACAGACACTGGAGGTGCCGGTGTTTGAGGTTCGTAGTGAAAACGGATGAACCGGTGTGGGCGATTGTCTTTTTCGATTTGCCTGTCGATACCAAAGTTCATAGAAGAGACGCAACTCGTTACCGACATGGACTTCAGGAGATGGGATTTGGTAGAATACAGTTAAGCGTTTATGCAAAATATCTTGTGAATTCATCAGGACTTGAGTGGTTGGCAAAACGTGTTGCACTTGGGATACCTGCGGGTGGTGCAGTTCGGATGCTGGCCGTTAGTGATGTCGAATGGTCGAAAATGCTCAGATACGAAGGAGAAAAACGTGTTCCGAGTGAAGATGCGCCCGAGCAGTGTTAGCGGCCATGCAATAATGCATAGATGCGGCCAATTAATTGCACGGTAGCGGACACCAAAACTGCACGCTCATTGCCACCCAATAGAGGTGATAAGGATGGGGTGATCACAACTGGGAACTGTCAAGGTAGTTGCTCTATGGCACAGCGAGCTTTAGTCATCTATGGCAAAAGTTGGAGTTGGAGGCTATTGCCCACACTGCAGGATAAGCGTGGCAGTTAGTGAACTTCTCTTAGACGCCTAGTAACTAGCAATTTAGATAACCCGAATTAAAAAGGCGGCTCCCCACTGGTAAAACTAGTGATTATCAAATACCTAAGTTCCAGGAGGAGCCTAAACATGAAGGATAGTACCAAAGTCATGAACATACTTGAAAGTTTTGATCTTTATCAGTCATATAACCAAACGGCTAGGGCGTGCAACTGCTCTCCAAATA
>JAKBHQ010000399.1 GCA_021836665.1 Thermoplasmata archaeon | reverse complement strand
AGAAAAGTTCTTGCAGATTTAGCGGTGAACTCGCCAGAGACTTTCGCAACCTTGGTCAAGGTAGCTAAAGAAGCGAGCCCCGAGTCGGCAGTTACCGAAGCCCAGGAGTAGGAATCTCCTTGGGCGAGCCGATAAGGTCGAACTCTAATCGACTTATCAAAGTGGTTAGAAAGATTTCAAAAGACCGGTCGGAGCGCAATAGCCTCGGCCGGTTTTTAATTGAGGGCTATAAGTTTGTCTTGGAGGCGATCACCGAGCATGGCGCGTGTGAGACCGTACTGGTCAGCGAAACCTATGGCGGTCTAGAGGCTGCGCTGATCTACGACGCTGCCCAGGTCGCCGGGTGTGAGGTCGTCTCCGTGACCGAGTCGATTATGAGCCAAATCTCCGACTCAAAGACCCCTCAGGGGGTTGTGGCGATCTGTAAATTGCCAGGGGAGTTTACGCCATTTCCCGACTCAATTTCGGCGATCTTTGCACTCTCTGGAATACAGGATCCAGGTAACGTTGGGGCGATTATTCGGGTAGTGGCGGCACTTGGACATCCGGGGATAGTCATCTCCTCAGACTGTGCAGACCCATTTTCTCCTAAGGCCACAAGGGCGTCTGCGGGGCACTGTTTGAGTGTCCCGATTCGGATTACTGATCACTTGGCAGAGGAGATCGCCAAATTTAAAGGTCTCGATGCGAGGGTCTTCGCCGCTGGCGGAGGAGGCGCTTTGACGCTGGCGGACTGTGCGGATCTGTCTCGAGCCATGGTAATTTTTGGCTCCGAAGGATCTGGGGTACCGCGGGAATTGCTAGCGATGGTCGATGGGGTGGTAACGATACCGATGGCCAAGGGCGTCGAGTCGCTGAACGTGGCGGTTGCGGCCGGCGTAATAGGATACGCACACCTTGCCGCAATGGCCGATCCCCGCAATATCTGATACTGGGAAATCTGATACCCCAGAAACTCAAATACCTGGATTAGCCACTTCTACTGCCTATTTCGTAGTGGCTCGAGGAGTCCGAATAGCTTTTTGTTCTGTTTATATATTTTTGAAAAGACGCCGTAGTACCCCTCGAACAGCCTCTCATTCGGGGGGTGAGGGATGAATATTTCGTCGATTTCTATTGCCGCTTTAATCTCGGAACGACCTATGGTTCCATTTCCAAAGAGTGCCATAAGTCCTGCGCCCTTTAAATTTGCGTAGATCGGATCCTTTACCCGGTGCACCTCCGTCTTTAGTGCGTCGGCGTGGATCTGACACCACAGGTCGGAATTTGCTCCACCGCCAATCATGCGTACCTTATCGGGCCACCCCTGGCCGGTGAATTTGATAAATGGTTCCAGTAGCCATCGATTCGATAGCGCAACACCCTCTAAAACCGACCGAGTTAGGTCGGCCCTCGTGGTGTTGAGTGACATTCCGACGAATACCGCTCGGGCATTTTTGTCGTCGACGGGAGACCTCTCACCGGCTAGCCATGGGGCGAATACCACGCCATTTGAACCGGGTGATGATCGAGCAGCCAAGCGATCGAGATCCGAGAAGCTAGCGGTCCCCGCTTGGGTAGACCCATCGTCAAATATGATGTCCCGGAACCAATCTAAGGACTCACCAGCGGTTTCATGATTGTTGGCCACTAGGTATTCACCTGGAAAGATGCCCGGTATAGAGGCTATTGAATGGACAATGTCGGTCTTTTTTTTAGACATCTGGGTCGATATCCAGGCGGTGGTGGAGAGGCAGATATGAATCTCGTTGGGGTCGATCGAACCCGAACCGATCGCCCCGGTGTGGAGATCGGGTAATCCGGTTATCACCTTGGCTCCCGGATCGATGTGCAGCTCCTTCGCTGCCATGTCGGATATTTTGCCTATCACGGATCCAACGGGGATGAGACGGGGGAGTTTCGCTAAGGGTATTTTGGTCAGTTGGAGGAGTTTCTCGTCATAGTGATAGCGATCCAAGTGGGTATTGTCGGTCAGCCAACTCGCGGTCATCGATGCGTGGGTTGCCGATGCGACCCCGGTCAACTTCATCGAAATAAAGTCGACTGGTTCGAGATACCAACTCGTCTCCGCTGCAATTTCTGCTAGTTCCCTCTCGATGAAGCTAATGTGGCCGATAGGGTCGGCACCAGACCTCGAGGGAGCCCCGCCGGTCTTTCTAATGAAGGAGATGGCCGCTAGTGGGTTGTAACCCATGAACCCTCCACCGATGATCTCCTTGGAGTAGGGTGCTCCCCTCTCGTCCATCCAGAGAAGGCAGTCTCCCACCGGTTCTCCGGTACTATCTACCGGCACGGTCGAGGCCCATTGGCCGGTAGCGCAGACCGCTACGAGGGCCCCCTTGGGGTCAAATTCGTCAATTATTGAGCGAGTTAGCTCGACTATCGACACCCACCAGGACCCGGGGTCCTGGGTGGCGGATTGGGGGCCGTCGGGGTGTAAGGTCGAAATTTCCGCAGTCCGCTTGGCGACTAGGGTTCCATCGGACCTGATTAGACCTACTTTCACCCCTCCGGTTCCGAGGTCGATGCCGAGTGCGTACTGGTCCTTACTCATGGGCATGCTTAGTGTGCTAGTCCGTAGAAGGCATCTAGAGCACCAACGAGAAGTTCCTCTACGACCTTGTTGCCCTCGACGCTGCCCGCCAATCCGTAGAGCGCAGACGATTCTGCCTGGCCGAGCCCGGGGCTCTTGGCGTAGGCTACGGCATCGGCGAGTGTTGAGAGGAAGTCCTCCATTACATTGGGAAGGGTATTTGGACGGGTAACGCAGAAGTGGAGGCCGGGGGGGAGTTGTAAGCCGTTCAGACGCCAACCCTTTTTGCTTAGGTAGTCATTCACGTGGAAGATATCTATCGAGTCTGAACCGAATCCGACCAAAAAAGTAGGGTCACCGTAAATCTTCAGTTCTGACATCCCTTGGATACCCCTCTTGAGTATGTCAGCGGTTCGGAAAATGTCCCGCGCAATCTCGAGATAACCCTGCTCCCCGAGGGTAACCATCGACGCCCAAGTCGAGGCGATTAGCCCACCTGAGCGTGAACCGGCCATCCCAGGAGATAGATAAAGTCCACCTGGCCAGTCAGGGAAGGTGAAATACTGATGCTTTCTCAGTTCCCTATTTGCATACATGAGGACCGAAGTACCCTTCAGCCCGTAACCGTACTTGTGGGTGTCTGCGGAGATGGAGGTTACGCCTTCGACCGAAAAATCAAAGTCGTCAATTGGGTATCCGAGCATCTTACCGAAGGGCAGTAAGAACCCTCCTAGGCAGCCGTCTACGTGTAGGCCTATGTCGTGCGAAATGGCTAGTTGGCCGAGTTCCGCAATTGGGTCGACGAGACCATAAGGATAGGAACCGGCGGAGCCGACTAGTGCGATGGTGTTCCTGTTTATGTGGTCTTCGACCCAGTTCAAGTCGACCAAAAAGTTCTTATCCAGCGGCGCGCGTAATACTTTTACCCCAAAGTAATGACCACCCTTGTCGATTGCGACGTGAGCGGAGTTGGGAATTATTACCTCGGGTGCGGATACTCCTTTGGTCTGGGCCGCCCATTCTCGATAGGCGAATA
>JAKBHQ010000229.1 GCA_021836665.1 Thermoplasmata archaeon | reverse complement strand
GCCTTCCGATCTCAAGCCTTGACGTGATTACCAATGTAGCGCTTGATGATTCCTACTGGGTCGCCGCCGGCTGCAGTGGCGATGTATGAGTTGGTCCATGGCACTAGCAAGTCAGTGACGACGCCGTAGACACACGTCTGTCAAGCCACCGAGATGACCGACCCGTGGCCTGTTTGGCGATACAATAGACATTCACACAACGTAGCTTGGTATGTCTATCGAAAGCGAAAACTAACTATAGTAGTCCTTCCACCTATTCGCCTTGGCCAGCTCTATATCCTAAAAGTTGTCACCGGATCAAATGGGACCAAGGAAACCACCTTACATTCGAGAGCATCTGTACCCTACCTGGCTGGCTCGGCGCCAAACACTCGATCACTGGTTTCGGTGGCTTCCGATCCAAAGTCAATCCCAAAATACGAAGGCTCGCTTCACCTCAGCCATCGACTCGTCATTTAGCCGTCAGCTACAGCACAAATTCGAAAAGAAAATCAAAACGGATCCAGCATGGGAGTACTCCAGATCCAAGAACTCCCAATCGCCGACTACCACGCACCTCGCCGAGCACGTAGCGCATTATATCCCCGATCGACTTGTTGTGATTAACTTAAATCCTCTACGGGAAGCTGGATTGAGCCCCCAGTTAAACATTACCGAGCAGCATCGATTAGAGATTTGAGTGACTCGGGATCGGTGGAACCCACAATCCACTCATCGTAGGATTCGCCCGTAAAGGCAATTCGCAGTCCCCTTGGCGTCCCGTGGTGAACGGCAGCGAAAATTTTCCTGCCGTCAAAGTAGACGACTGCAACCTCCGAGTGGCCCGGAAGTCGCTCTCCGACCTTGAAACCATGGTCCGCCGCATCATGAGCATCCTCTAAAACCTCGATAGATTGCACTGCTTTAAGTGGGGCTTTCAAATCGCCGTGCAAAGCCTCCAATTCCTCAAGGCGAGTCAGCTGAAGTACCAGATCACCACCATGAATTTTTAGTTCCGCCATTCAAAACCTCCGAAACACAATGTACCAACAACCACATCTATCGGCTCTTACAGCGAGTCAATCGGAACAACCCTAGCCAGTGAGAAGGCTCCACTTGACCGATACCGTAAACACTAAATCCGCAAGCACGGGCTAAAATAACAATAGGTTTTGCTAAAAGCCTACAAAGATCACTCCACTAAAGCCTTTACGGCACAATTCCTCTGAAGCTCCCTTTAAGGCCAACCCATTATGGAAAGACGGTTTTCAATAGTGACTACTACCTAAGTGCAGACGCCAGTAGTAAATTACCAATTAAATAAACTTATTGATCCCTATTGATAGCTCAAATTCAAAGACTCGGATCGCAGATCATAAGACAACTAATCCAGCCAGCACAGCAAACCAAGTACCTGACTCCGAATTTCCCCTGGATTTGTTTGTTGAAGCATCGTCTAACCGCCCTAAGACCCAAAGCTATATAGGTGCAAATCAGGAAACCTAATAACTTGACTCAACCAAGGCCGACCCTAGAAAGTAGAGCGCATGGATACAGAGAGTACGGTGCCGACGCGCGAGAAAGTCCGTTCTCATCCGTTCAAAGCTGATGCGCCTCTATGTGTCCACATCTTCACCCCGAAAGTCCCAATCACCACGGATGCACTTTCGCGCTCCCTACAACCACTGTGCTGCCTTTCGTATTACTTATAGGCGCAACAACACCGCTGGTTATCTTCCTTTTGTTGGAAGGAATTACTTTTATTCCGAACAGAAGCTAATTCGTACCCGTAAACCTAGCAACCGTGAACGAAATAATCATGGGTACGTCAATCGCTAGAATCAGCAGCATCGACGTCAGGACGACTAATGCATTTCCCCCAGTTCCGTCGTAAATAAACACATACTCAAGCATGCCAGCCACGACTACGTAAACCAGCAGTGTCCACTTGCCAACTTTATAGAACAATCCACGCGCCAAGCCCCTAGCCCTAGCGAGCATTACCATCGCAGATATCAGCAATATCCAGGAACAACCCGCCAAAACCGAAGGTATCAAAAGGGACGATGCACGCGGATAGTGCGCTGACATGTAGATACCACCGATCACTATAAGGATCAGGGAAGCTACCCCAACCTCCCCCACAGGCGGCAGCGATGCTTGGGATTCTCTAGCCTCACTTCGCTCAGCTGAAACCGATAACCCCTCTGAAACTGTGCTCATAACGTAGCCACCCTTGTCATAATTATCAAAGTTCCAATCTGCATTGCGCCTGTTATCCCGGCGGTATAGATAAATCTTTTCATCAACCTACCAATAACTGCCCCATCGGGATTATCCTTCTTCATCTCGAACAGCACGGCAAGATTGGCCGGCTCAAGTATGCCTAGCGCGATAACCGTCATCACCCCGACAAGAATAAATGAAGCAATAAGCCAGCCATGGGCCGCCGCTCCAGGGTTCAGATTATTAAGCTTACGTGCCAACTGAAATCCCGAGCCCAAAGTCATCGTCACCACGGTAGGCATAATAAGAACCATCTTCGGCATCAACTTTGATGTAAATTCCATCCGGGATGGTATAGACATCTTCCCCATGATTGGTCCCAGCACGAAACCCAGAAACAGATCAAGAGCAGTCCACAATCCTCCACCAACCACATGGTAGAAATCGAGAGCCCACCGCCAGTTTCCGGCAATGCTCACGATAAGACCAATGATCATCAAAGCAACAAAAGGAAGCCCCTTAGTCGGTACAATCTTAAAGTCTCTGGAAGTCGGCACCTTATCGACCGGAATCCCATCGAGGGCCTTTTCAAATCCTTTGCTCGCAACCTCAGTCAATTACTCCATCCTCCAAATCAAAAAGCTATATAAGAAATGGCTCAGCTGCCCTAAACCATCCAAACCAATTTCCTACATCAGCCACTCCGGTTAACCCTTTGTAATCCACTTAGATGCTCTATGGGGGTAACTAGGCCTTTCACATTGGACCACCAAATCAGGCTGGAGTAGAATCGATCCCCGCTTCGACTCTTGTCGCCCCCTACCAACACCAACTCACCCACCTACCACTGAATCAATAGCACTCGTAGGGCACTTAAGCAATCGGCCACAACCTATCAAAGACAAGAACTCGATACTGCTCTATTACCCTTCCCGGCAAGGACTCAAACGGGGCAGAAAAGGTCAACTTTCAATGTAGGGCGTAACTATTTGCCTACCACTACACCAAAGTACCGATTTCACCACCCCCCTTCTCCACCCTATTTGACCTCTGCTGTTGAGTCCATATGCCGACCAGCGACTCGAATCGCACCGCAACCCAATACTCCTCTGTCCTGTGCGCCTTATTGTGTCGAAAAGGACAGATGTCAAAACTAAAACCAAGCTTGACTCTAAGCAGCCAAAGTCGCTCCCACTCCGGAAACGGACAATATCGGCTTGTTGAGGGTCTTACCCGCCATCGAGCCGAAGTATCCGGCGTCTCCGAAACTAAACACGCCACCGTCCGAGGCGACCAGCCAATAACCCTTACCGTCTGGAGTGGATGTCATCCCGACGATCGGCTTGTTGAGGGTCTTATCCGCCAT
>JAKBHQ010000384.1 GCA_021836665.1 Thermoplasmata archaeon | reverse complement strand
GCTGGATCTCCAGGTGCGGCCCAAGGTGCATCGGGTTTAGTAGCTTCGCTCCAGTCCGACATGAAGTCTTTGCTGACCATAGGTAATACTACCTATTTGGGCACTGCGGTTTTTGGCGGAACATCAGGTGCGGCTGCGGCGTATAGCGCCTCTGGCGCATATTTGGGAAACTCGACCAGCCCAACCAGGTCCGTTGCACCTTCATATCAAGTTCCAGTTTCAGTTACTGATCCATTTAGCGCTATACTGAGCGCTCTAAAAGGTGCGATCACCGATTTGTCAGCCAGTCCGCCCAACATCAACGCGGCGATTACCACTGACCTTCAGAATTTTGACACGGCCTTTCAGGGCGTGCAGAGTGCAGCTGGTCAAGTTGGCTCGATCGTCCAACAGCTGACTTTGGACCAACAGCAGGCTACGCTATCGGTACAGAACTTGACAACCGAGCTTGGAAGTCTGCAAAATCTGAACATGGCTCAAGCGACTACACAGTTTCAACAGATCCAAAATAACTATCAGATAGCGCTATATGTGACCTCGAAGTCGGTTCAACAGACTTTGGCACAGTATTTGGGTTAGAAGAGGGGAATACGAGTTGACATCCAATACCGAAGACGTCAAGGTCGAAGCTCCGGCGGGGCCAGCGCCTATGGTCTTCCAATTTCCGGCGGGAATTCCCGGCTATGAGTCATCCCGGATCTATCACCTATTCAAGTTGGGTCCGGAGTTTGGCCCGTATATGGCGCTTCGCTGCTTAGATGAAGAGGGTGGACCGACATTTGTTTTGGTGCATCCGAACGACTCGATCGGCGAGTACGTAATTGAAATAGACGACGAGCACCAGGCAAAGCTCGGTCTGGAGAATTCCGACGACGCCCTTGTCATGATGATCTGCACATTGGGCCGCAGGTCTTCTGCACCTACATGCAATACCTATGCACCAATTGTGTTCAATGTCGCCAACAAGCTCGCATATCAAGTGCCCCAGCCCGGTTCAGAGTTTGGGCTGAAGGTTCAGCTAGATGCGCCTTTCTTCGACGCTGCCAGGGTCAAAAGCCAAAGCGCTGACGTTTAACCGCAAGGGCCTAAGTGATTGTCCACTAGTTCTTTTCGGGTGACTCTAGCAAGTCATCGGTGGCTAGTGCGGCTTCTCTGTTGGCCTTCTGTAGAGCTTCAAATACTTCTTGTCTGTGTACGTCGACCTCTCTCGGTGCGCTAATGCCTATTCTTACCTGATCTCGATGCACATCGAGAATGGTTATCACTATGTCCTTGCCAATGACGATGCTCTGGTTGGCTCGTCGAGTAAGAACAAGCATTACGCCTCCTTGCGTGGCACTTGGTGGCCAACGCCCAGCCTGACTATTCAGCTGCTATAACTCTAGATTCCCTAGAAGGGGAAATACGGATTTCGGGCTAATTTTGTATTTTGATCTCTGGCCATCGGCAGCACAAATGGGTGGGGGTGCCGCTTGACAACTAGTTCGAATTGAAACGATATTTTACTTTTCTGGGCAGCTAAGGTTCCTCTATAGATATTCAGGATGGGCCTAAAATTGCCATCTACAAGGACGATTGCCGTTAAAGAATGTGTCTTTGAATGTCGAATTAAATGAATCTTCAGCCAAAGTTGCCATGTCATGCTGAAGGTTCTAGAAGGAGTCTCAGAAGATGCTGGCACTTGTGATCGACGACTCGAAGACTACGCGGATGATCCTTCGAAGGATGCTCAAAGAACTCGGTTTTGAAGTCGAAGAGGCGGAGAACGGCCAGGAGGCGCTAGCCCAGCTAGAGTCGAGCCCGTTGCCGAATGTCGCATTGGTCGATTGGAATATGCCGATAATGGACGGCTACCAATTTGTAAAATCCGTTCGATCTAAGGCAAAGTTCAATAAGTTGCTGTTGATGATGGTGACCACTGAAACGGAGCTGGATAGGCTTACCGCCGCAATAGAAGCTGGTGTTGATGAGTACGTGATGAAACCCTTTACCAAGGAGGTCATCGAAGAGAAGTTCGAAATCCTGGGTTTGGTACGGGGTTGAAAGTGGCAAAGACTCACCCTGTGGTGCTTCCAAGACCCTCTCCCAGCTACCCGGGACCCGTGGGGCAGTTCTGTAAGGTCGAGGGTCGACCAAGTTGGCCAGATCTAGTAAGCGTTGAGCGAAACAAGCAACTTGAGCGAAACAAGCAAATTGCGGTTGCTCAAGCCAGTTGGTGTCGAACGAGTACCGTTCATTCGTTGGTTATTCCCTGTCTCTCGAAGAGTACTTCGGGGGCTTTGTTTCCATGAATCGACTCTCTGAGACCGAATTTGCATACTTTTCGCGCTTTTTGAAGGAAAACTCCGAGATCGTTTTGGCGATTGATAAGGAGTACCTAGTTGACACGCGTCTATCGCCAATACAGAAGAAACTGGGGCTCGCTTCGTTGAGTGACCTGATCTGCAAACTGCGCCATGAGCCCTTCGGCGCCCTTCACAACGAAGTCATCGAAGCAATGACCACCAATGAGACCTATTTCTTCCGCGATGTAAAGCCCTTTGAAGCTTTTAGAAACGAAGTCCTGCCGGAGTTGATCAAAGCGCGATCCGCAAAAAGAAGCCTTTCTATTTGGAGTGCCGCGTGTTCGTCGGGCCAAGAGGCGTACTCGATCCAGATGATCTTGAAAGACTCATTTCCAAACCTTGTCAACTGGAACACGAGACTGCTTTGCACGGATCTTTCTCAAGAGATGGTAGGCCGCACGCTCCAAGGTCGATTTACCCAGCTCGAGGTGAACAGGGGACTACCCGCCCAGATGCTGGTCAAACATTTCCAGAAGGTTGAGAATGATTGGCAGGTTAAGCAGGACTTGAAGGTTGGCATCGAAGCAAAGGTGATGAATTTAGCAAAGCCTTGGCCTCCCCTTCCCACAATGGATGTCGTTTTTCTGAGGAACGTCCTGATCTACTTTGATTTAGAAGCGAAGTCTCAGATCCTTGGCCGGGTAGCCAAAGTGCTCGCTCCTGATGGCATACTGTTCTTGGGCGGATCTGAGACTACCCTCAACATCTCAAATGATTACGAAAGAAGAGGGAATTCCGAGACCTCTTACTACGTCTTGAAGACGGCAAAATCACACTAAGCATAGTTCACGATCGAGCAATTTCTCGGTTTTCCTCGCCCTCCATCAGGTCATCTCTAGCATGCCTTGGAAAGGCGCCTAATTGTTTTCTGCCATAGCGACTAGTCGGATTCCTTGATAATTGAGAATGCGAAACGGGCGAACGTAGCTACGATTCGAGCAAATAGACACCCCTAGGGCCAAGCCGACTCAAGCTGTTTTGCTCGATGCTGGCCCGATCGTCAAAAGACACCCGGCCCTCCCTCTCAGGCGCTGTGCGCCTTATAACCGATGCGCAGTCCACCCCAATGCTTCCCAAAGACGTAGATCGGTGCAGAGGCGTCCTTCATCATTGCGAATACCCCTCCTCCCATGTCTCTGCGGTAGGTCTGTAGGTAGAAGGGTCTCTCGCTCTGGGCGGCACCGAGTCCCGTCCGATCCAAGAACATCCTCCTATTTCGGCAGTTTG
>JAKBHQ010000171.1 GCA_021836665.1 Thermoplasmata archaeon | reverse complement strand
TCGGCAACACTACAGGTTCTGGCCCTGTCATTGGGGGTTCGAGTCCTCCCCCCCGAGCTCAAGGTTGGTGGGTGCAATCCGCACCCACCAACTATGGATGATGAGGTCCTTAGCGGCGGTGCCTTCGAAGGTTGTCACTAGTATCTAAGGTCTTGAAATTGTTGGCCCCATCGTCTAGAGGCCTAGGACATCACCCTCTCAAGGTGGAGACACGGGTTCAAATCCCGTTGGGGCTGCTAGGGGTTAGTAAATTTGCTAACCCTGCTATTGCTTCGCACGCAGAGTGCGCCAATTTTCAATTCTCGCAATCTCGCCGGTTGTGTCACTGCTCGGAACGGTTCTCATTTAGGTTAGAGGGTGGGCAGTTATTTTTATCGCTAGCTCGGTCGACCGATTTTATGGCTCTATTAGTACGGGAGGAACGGAGATGCGGGTCTATATAGACGGAGAGGTCCTAGCAGAGCCAGACGCAAAGGTATCAGTCTTTGATCACGGTCTAGTGACGGGAGACGGAGCATTCGAGACCCTTGCGGTGTACCAAGGTCAGGTGTTTGCGACTTCGAGGCACCTTGCCAGACTGGAGAGGACTTGCAAAGGTATGAGGCTGGACCCACCGGACCTGGCTGAAGTTGAAAAGGCAGTTAGGAGGGTCGTCGAAGAGAATGGGATTGTCGATGGAAAGGTCAGGATTACCTATACAGCCGGCGATTCAGGGCTAGGTTCGGCTAGGTCGAATTCAAAACGGCGCCTGATCGTCGCCTGCGAGGCTGGCGAGCGCACTACCTCTTCAACCAACGTCGCTATCTCTCCTTGGCCTAGGAGTGAAGTGGGTGTGCTAGCTGGGCTGAAGACCACCTCCTATGCCGAAAACGTAATCTGCCTGGACTGGGCTTTAGAAAGAGGGGCTAGCGAGGTAATCTTCAAAAACCTCAAGGGTCACCTCTGCGAGGGTTCTGGGAGTAACATTTTTTTTGTTCAAAATGGCCAGCTTTACACTCCAGCGGTCTCAACCGGCTGCTTGGCAGGTGTGACTCGAGACCTAATTGTTGAAAGACTTGGTGCTAAGGAGATCGAGATCGAGGCGGAGGTACTTTATCACGAGAGTGTCCAGGAAGCTTTTCTCTCCTCGACACTGAGAGAAGTACAGCCAATAGCGATGATCGACTCGAGGAGGTTCTCGGATGTTCCTGGCCCAATTACCGCTGAGACGGCTCGTGGATTTCAGGAGATACTCGCCGAGGGGATGAATCCCTAGACTCCCACGGTTGGTAGAAGCTTAGATCTGCCATTTGCTGCTGGGGGCTGTATATCGGGGTCGCCTGGGCCCGTCAAATGAGCCGCAAGTAGAAGAGCCGTAAGTGAGTGGAGGTCGTTTTGGACAGATCTTCGATTATAAGAGATTTCCGATCGGTCGGAGATTGCGAGGAAGCGGTTTTTGTCAGAGTCGTTGCTATGACCGGTTTTGGGGGACGTGAATCTGGCGAAATTTTGCTCATTTCAAACGAATCCAAGTGGGGTCGTCTCTTCGGCGATGATCTTGGAAACGAGTTTTACGACAGAGCTAGGCAAGCAGGTAGTTCGTCTTCAAAAGCGGAGTTTTTTGAATGGCCCATTGGTGATAGTAAAGCAGTCGAGCTCGGCTTGGCGTGTGGTGGGGTAGCCACCATAGGATCTCATATTGTGTCTTCCCTGCCGCTGGAGTTCTTAGACGCATTAGCACGCAGAATTCCGGTCACCCTGGTCACCGGTGGAGAGCCTCAAAAAGCTGCAGTGATAGTTGGGGTTCGAAACGAGGTTCAGCTGGTGACCTCGGGATATCCCGTCAATGTGCTTGACAGGGCGAAAGAAGTTCACTCTCGCAGCCTTGATTTTGTTGAGCGAATTTCCTTTGAAGGCAGTGATTTTTTGATAGAGAGTTATGCGCCTCCCTCGCTGGCATTGGTGGTGGGAACGGGGACTTTAGCCAGGGCGGTTGAATCCCAGTTTCGTATGGTTGGTATGGAAGTTAGTACGAGCGACTCGGGTGGGGACGCTTTGGAAATAGCCCAATCCCTTGGACCGAATGACGCATTAATTCTTCTGTCGCACGACCACGACTTGACCACGCCTATCGCAACCGCCGTACTCGAGACGTCCTTAGAGACCTATATAGGAAGCCTCGGTTCGCGGCATACCCAACAAGAAAGGCGAAAGCGCCTTGCGAACTTCGATCTTAGTGCTAGCTTTTTTGGTCCGGTTGGGTTCGACTTAGGATCCCGTACCCCATCCGAGACTGCTCTTGCAATATGTGCTGAATTTCTGGCCTATAGAAACCAACGCGCAGGGCGGTCCCTGCGAGATACCCAGGGACCTATTAACGGCTAATGTTCTGCTTAGTACCGCTTGTACCTAGCGGTATCGCTTACTAGACGACGGGGAGGGTCAGCGAGATAGATTCTGAGCTGTGCCTTTTCTCGGTGGGTCTGATCGCAGTGCCTATGGCAAGGAATTCGGTTGCGTGCTCACCCCAAACATGGTTTGAGACGACGAGATTGGTGCCAACTATCCCCGAGGCAGCGGAGCGCTCTGCCTCGGCTTGCATTCTAGAGAGGGCCAACTCTCGAGCTGTATAGATGTCTTGGGTATATTGTGCCATTTCCACATTGGTGCCGGTCTGTTTCAGAGCTGACATCATCGACTGGTGGGCCACGTGATATACGCAGGTTCCTAGGCAGAATGAAACGGGAACATATCCCCTTTGGGCGAGCATGAACATATCCTGTCCGGAGAGGTCCGATGTAAATGGCCTTCCGTCAGGACGCTTCGACTCCCCTGGAGTATCCTTGCTCCTCACCGCAGTACCGGCAGCGATGAACTCCAGGACGTCTTGCCCCCATGCATACATATTCATCTCAATGTGCACTCCGCAGATTCCATCTGCTTCCAATTCGGCGGCCTCCGCCTCCATCCTGCTAAGTGCTAATTCTCTGGCCGAATACATAGCTTGGGTCAGTACCGTCAGCTCCTGTGAGCTTCCCCACCTGGCTATTTGAATCCCTACATGGTAGATCGAGGTGCCCATGACAAAGCCCAATGGCTGATATCCAACGTCATCGAGTAGCGCGAATTCTGATACCGAAAGATCTGAAGTGAAGGTCTTGCCGGTCGGAGACCCAAGCGTATGTGACAGCCTGGTCTTGGCCGGTTGTATTGAAATTTGGTCCATTTAGTCCTCCAAGTTGCGCGAGGTTTGCGCAATTCAAAACCTACCACTTACACCTGAGCACAAGAGTCCCGAGTGGTACTCTTTCTTCGTTGGGGGCTCGACTTTGGATCAGAGATGGTTAATTTCCATCTAGGTCGTGCCATTTGGGCAACTTTCGATGAGGCTCCTTGCTCCGGTCGGCCAATCTACCCTCCAAGGCAATTTAGCAGTCATGGCCAGCAGGCTGGATGTTACCGAATCTCCGAGTGTGAGCACGACGAAAAGATTGAGCCGAGTTTTTCCAATTGGTCTTCGGATTGCGAACCTAGGTCTCGGTGTGCAGTACTTTGAAACCTCCCCACGGATAAATCCGGAGGATTCCTGGCTCAG
>JAKBHQ010000023.1 GCA_021836665.1 Thermoplasmata archaeon | reverse complement strand
GAGTCTCTCGCCCTTGAGCATACCCTTGGCGGTTCCAGACAGATCGGCCAATATTGTGCCCTCCGCAACCCATCGCCCATCTACGACCCGGCTGTGAAATTCAAATGACCCTTCTACGGCGACAAAAACTTCCCTAGCCACGTCGAGTCCAGCTACAACCCCGTCCTGCTTGGCGATTAGCACTCCGGCAGCCAAAGCACCATCTTCTATCGTCAATTCGGAAGTAATGTCACCGTGACCGACGTCTTCCCTGAGCCACCTACCGATATCTCCCCGGAGAGTAGGCAAATCAATTCCGCTCATCACAATTCCTCGAGTAATTGGCGCTTGGCGCCCGCAATCAGAGCCTAGTCCTATCCGATTGGCTGCCTCAAATTTGCCGTCTCACGATAGTGGCAAAAGGAGATGAGCATTGAGAATAGTCGAAATCTAACGAGCTGATTATTGGATAGCCCAGCTCGGCAAACTTGTCAGTTTGCCGGTTAGCAAGGTCAATAAACCGTGGCAGGGGCTTTGGGTTCTTGATAAAGAAAAGCCTCAAAAACCAGCCAGGGTAGGCCCGTGGCCTAGGCAACAAAGATGGTCCAACCCCGTCGGTCAGTTGACAAGGTCGAGCTAAGAATCGGCCAGATCGCTCAGAGGTCTGAAAAGACTCGACTCAGCCTGATATCTTCCGCAGTGATCTTCATCAGGTCATCCTTGGAAATCTTTTCTGACTGCGAATTGACAATACGGTTAGCCTGGCGTAGCCGCGACCTCTCTATGGCGTTCCTGACGCTCCTTGCGTTTGCAAAATGCGGCTGGGCCATCCTCTTTTTTAAGTATTCTCCAAAGGCTTCTTCGGCGTCTTTGGAGAAGTAATAAGACTGGTCTTTCAATATCAGCCTCGCTATCTGATCGAGCTCTTCGATCGAATAGTCCGGAAAATCGACGTGATGCGCGATGCGCGAATTCATTCCCGGGTTTGACTCAAAAAACTTATCCATCCGGTCCTTGTATCCAGCGACGATCACCACGAGGTCGTCCCGTTGATTCTCCATCACCTGTAACAGTATCTCTATTGTCTCTTGGCCGTAGTCGCGCTCATTCTCCGGTCGATAGAGGTAGTAAGCCTCATCAATGAAAAGGACTCCCCCCATCGCCCTCTTCAGCACCTCCTTGGTTTTTGGTGCCGTATGGCCGATGTACTGTCCAACTAGGTCATCCCTGGTTACTGCGACTAGATGACCCTTTTTGAGATAGCCGAGCGAAAAAAGCAGTTCCGCCATCCTCATCGCCACGGTTGTCTTCCCGGTGCCTGGACTGCCGGTAAAGGACATATGTAGATTAGGCCTCGAAGAAACCAGGGAGAAGCGCTTCCTCATCCGGTCGACCAACAAGAGCGACGATATCTCCGCAAGCTTGGTTTTCACCGGACCCAAGCCAACCAACTCTTCGTCCAAAGAAGCAAGTATCGCTTCGATCTTCGTTTTTTCTTTCTCCTCGGAAAGATCGATCAGAGCGTCATTTGATAAAAAAGTTTCACCCTCAACTGCTGCCCGGTCACCTTCACCTAGCGCAGTTCCAGGCTCCTTAGACCTCGACTGGTCAGGCCTATTCATCTGAAAGTCCCAACTCCCTTTAGCCGAGGTATCCACCACTCCTCCTTAAATAAGCGTCACTCCCGATCATTTCGACAAACCGTTAGTACCTCTCGCCGCTCGGTTTGTTCGAAGCGTATGACGAGATCGAGTAGCTGATCCTTCGATCCTGGGTCTCAGTGCGAGACAGGCGAAAGCCGGGTTCCTCTGCTGGCCGATTGACTATGAATGAAAGGGCGGTCGTCTGTCGACCGTACGACGAATCGAAGGCGTTGACCCTCACGTAATGGTTTGGATAGGCCTGCCTACACCGATTGATCTCGTACATCACGCCGGCCGGGTCGGAGAGATCAAACATAGGCAGTCCCCACATACTCCAATAAGTATTTCGAGGATGGGGGTCGTCGGTGAACTCCACCGATACCGCCCATCCCGAATCGAGGCTGTACGAAACTTGGGCCAAAATCTCCTCATCGGAAAGATCTGGCAGGAATGAAAAGGCTCCTTGAGTAATCCGCATAATTTCTCCTGTGCTAAAAAGACGGTGTCGCTACGACATCGGGCGTGTCAGTGGATTCGTAATTAAAGGAGATACTCCCCCATACGTCGAGGGCTGCCTCCAGCTCGGGCGAACCTTGGGCTGCCTTTCGGAGTATCGCCTCGCCATCTAAGAGAAAGTCTCGACCCTCATTTCGAGCTTTGACCATGGCTTCTAGGGCGACCCGGTTTGCTGCCGCACCGGCGGCGATCCCCATCGGGTGACCGATGGTTCCCCCTCCAAATTGAAAGATGACGTCGTCACCCAGATAGTGGAGTAGCTGGTGCATCTGACCCGCGTGGATCCCGCCAGAGGCCACGGGCATCACTCCGGGAGTCGACGCCCAATCCTGGTCGAAGTAGAGTCCTCTAACTGGATTTGCGGCGACCTTATCGAGCCTTAGGGTGTCGTAGTAACCCTGGACGGAATTCGGGTCTCCTTCGAGTTTTCCAACGATCGTTCCTGCGTGGATATGGTCAACACCGATGAGTCTCGACCATTTAGCCAACACCCTAAAATTGACCCCATGGCTCTTCTGCCTAGTAAAGGTGGAATGTCCCGCTCGGTGGAGGTGGAGCAGTACTCCGTTTTTTCTGCACCAGGCGGACATTGAGGTCATCGCCGTGTAACCAATGGTTAGATCGATCATGACTACTACGCTGCCGAGTTCCTTGGCAAACTCGGCCCGCTCGTACATCTGCTCCATGGTTCCTGCGGTGATATTGAGGTAATGTCCCTTGATCTCTCCGGACTCCGCTTGTGCCATTTGTACCCCTTCCATGCAGTACAAAAAGCGATCTCGCCAGCGCATAAATGGCTGAGAATTTATATTCTCGTCGTCCTTAGTAAAGTCGAGTCCGCCCCGCAATCCCTCATAGACAACCCTCCCGTAGTTCCTGGCGGAAAGGCCGAGCTTGGGTTTAATCGTCGCACCGAGTAGTGGTCGACCGAACTTGTTTAGGTATTCCCTCTCCATCACGATCCCATGCGGGGGACCTTGAAAGGTCTTGGTGTAGTGGGGCGGAATCCTCAAGTCTTCGAGCCTGAGGGCCTTAAGGGCCTTAAACCCAAAGACATTTCCGATAATCGACGAGGTCATATTGGCTATCGAACCCTCTTCAAAGAGGTCGAGATCGTAAGCGATGTAGGCGATGTACTGCTCAGGGTTACCGGGAACCGGGTCGACCCGATAACATTTCGCCTGGTAATGGTCGTAGCTAGTCAGGCGGTCGGTCCAGACAACGGTCCACGTGGCGGTAGAACTCTCTCCAGCAACCGCCGCCCCAGCCTCCTCGGGTGGTACGTTGGCTTGCGGGGTGATCCGAAAAGCCGCCAAGATATCGCTATCTTTTGGCTCGTAATCGGGTTGCCAAAATCCCATCTTGGTATACGGAATTACTCCTGCGCCCCAACGTGAAATCTCATTCTGTTCAACGTCGACTTCCATATAAACCCCGATTCTCGATCTAAA
>JAKBHQ010000497.1 GCA_021836665.1 Thermoplasmata archaeon | reverse complement strand
GTGAACAACTCACCTCCATGAAGACCTGCTACCCAGAGACCAATCTAGCTATGCGATTCTCGGTCAAAGATCGACCCGGCATCTCTTGAACTTTATCTCCCATGTCAGGAGTCCTGGACTCTAGAAAGCGAATCCCCTAGTCAGTAATCCTAAGCCCGTCTTGGAGGGGGTAAGTTTAGGGAAGGTTTGGAAATGACTTTCGGTGGTTCCGCCTAGGGACGGAGGCGTTTTGAGCCAGGAAGATGCTGGTGAAGTAATATCTGGGACTTTGGCAGGTACCGGGGGACACGCGCGAGATCTGATCACAACCGTTGCGGTAACGGTGGCGGTCTCGCTTCCCACTTTTCTGGTGGGTGCCCTAGCGGTTGAGATCAGAGATAGTCTCCGACTCTCTACATCTGAGCTCGGTATTGCAATTTCTATCTCCTATTTTGGGGCCGCAATATGGTCGGTTCCATCCGGAAAGCTCGCCGAGAGGATCGGTGGGATAAGGGTACTGAAGCTAGCGGCATTCGCTGGAGCAGTTTTACTTGCGCTGCTGGCTTTCATTACAAGTTCTTGGGTCGACTTTGCTTTACTACTTTTCCCTTGTGGGATGGTCAGCGTATCGGTAGCAACGGCATCGAATCTATTTCTGTTAAAGAGGTCAGACCCGAAACGAAGAGGACTTTCTTTCGGAATCAAACAAGCTGCTGTTCCAACGGCTTCGCTTTTAGGCGGTTTAGCCGTGCCGACAATTGCACTCACAGTCGGATGGCGCTACGCCTTTTTAACCGGCGCTGCGCTTGCATTCGTTGCTGCGCTGTCGGTTCCTAAACCCAGCACGACCCTAAAGGAGCGTCGGATCCAGGCGTTGGGTCGCACCAAATCGCATGTGGCTAAGATGCCATTGGTTGTGCTCAGCATCGGTTTTGGCCTAGGAGTGATGGCTGCGTCTGGCATGGTTGCCTTTGTGACGACCGCCGCAGTTGCCATTGGTATCTCAAGGCCTGGTGCCGGACTAGTAGCGGCACTTGCTGGAGCGACGGCAGTGGGGGTAAGGATAATTACCGGGCTGTTGGCCGACCGAAGGGAAGGTCGGCATTTTTACGTTGTCGCTGCGATGATGGTCGTTGGGGCGGGGGGCTACCTCATTTTGGCCTACAGCGTGCATTTCGAAACTAAATGGCTTTTTGTCATCGGTGCCGCCGTTGCCCTCGGCGCTGGCTGGGGCTGGAATGGCCTATTCAACTTTGCCCTCGTGCGTGCTCACCCGGACGCCCCGGCGACCGCGACGGGGATTACGCAGCTCGGTGGTCGGATTGGGGGACTGATGGGACCTTTTCTGGTCGGCTCAATAGCTCAACACCTCTCCTATTCAGTTGCCTTTACTATGACAGGTTGCTCTGGTATTTTGGCTGCTACGGCAATTATTATTGGCCGGCGACTGTTGATTAGTTCGAGGGATGGGCCGCCAATAGCGAGTGGAAGCTAGGCCGGAGACGAATTAGAGTTTCTGACGCATTAGCCGGCCAAATCGGTGCTGGACCCTTTGTAGCAGTTATATCGTTGAAATCAAAAGAGATAGTTTTTACGCATTGGAAGAGGTAGTCGCGTGGCGGGATCGATACTTGGAACATCAGTTAGCAGGATTGAAGATCCGGATCTACTAACAGGGAACACGACATATGTGGATTCTTTGAAGGTGGATAATTTAGCTCACGTGGTCTTTGTGCGATCTATCTATGCTCACGCACGAATCGTCTCCATAGACACCAGTGCGGCCGAACTGTTCCCTGGCGTCATCGCCGTCTATCGGGCAGAAGACCTGGATTTGCCGTCGCATCACGCCTTTTTTGCCCTAAATGACAAGGCGATTCGCCCACCACTTGCCAGGGGAAAGGTCCAATTTGTGGGGGACCCGATTGTGGCGATAGTGGCGAACACAAAACTAGAGGCAGTTGATGCCGCAGATCTTGTGGAAATCGAATACGAACCTTTGACGCCGCTTGTTGAAGCCGAGGACGCCCTTGCTGAAGGAGCGGAGACACTATATGACGGGCTTGATGGAAACTTGGCGGGTGGATTTCGCGATGGACTAGGCGACGGTGCGTTAGAAGATGCCGATGTAGTCTTCCGAGCCAGGCTGATTAACCAGCGTGTAGCGGTGGCCCCAATGGAGGGCAACGCTATTTTATCGATACCCTCAGGTTCAGTTACTCGACTTCCCGATGGCCAGGACCTGGCAGATAACCGGCACGTCGTCTACCTATCCACGCAGATGCCTCACGGCTTTAAGGGAATTATTTCGAAGGTACTATCCATCGACCCCGCAACAATCAGGGTCATAGCGCCGAATGTGGGTGGGGCTTTTGGTGGAAAGGCCGGATCGACCGCCGAGCACAGCGTTGTGGTGGCTGCGAGCATGAAGCTCAATAGGCCGTTGAAATGGGTCGAAACTAGGTCTGAAAATATGGTGGCGATGCCCCAAGGGCGGGGACAGGTCCAATATGTCGAGATGGGCTTCTATAAAAACGGGAAGATCTCTGGCTTAAGGGCGAGGATAGTAGGGGACTCTGGGGCCTATGCCGGCTTCGGCGGTGGACTGCCCATGGGCTCCACGCGAGCGATGGCTCAGGGAGTCTATGAGATACCGAAGATCTCCTACGACGCTGCGGTGGCGGTAACAAACACTACACCGGTTGGAGCTTTTCGAGGGGCTGGGCGTCCAGAAGCGGCGGCTTTTCTGGAGCGGTTGATGGATATTGCAGCCGATGGGCTTGGAATAGATCCGGCAGAGCTTAGGCGGATGAACTTTATCTCCAAGGATTCCTTCCCCTACACAACCAGGATGGGTACCGTCTACGACGTAGGGGATTATGAACTTGCTCTTGACAAGGCATTGGAAATGTCAGGATATGAGGAACTCCGGAAAGAGCAGAGTGAAAGATTGAAGAGTGGCTCAAGGAAGCTGCTTGGCATTGGAATCTCCAGCTACGTAGAGATAACTGCGGGCGGAAGCGGTTCTGAATACGGTTCGGTGAGGATCGAGCATGACGGGTCGGCGACACTGCGAGTGGGAACCTCGTCGCACGGTCAGGGGCACGCAACGTCGTTTGCAATGATCGTCTCGGAGAAACTGGGCATTGCCATAGACAAGATTAAATTGGTACAGTCCGATACGGATTTAGTTCCGCGTGGATCTGGCACGGGCGGCTCAAGATCACTGCAGATCGGCGGGTCGGCAATAGCGGGAGCTGCGGATCTAGTTCTCGAGACGGCGAAGGAACTCGCTGCTAAACACCTGGAGGCCTCTGTAGACGACATAGTCGTCTCCGACCTTGGCGGCCTCCAGGTAGCTGGGGTTCCGACCTCAAGGCTCGAATGGACTGAGATCTACTCGATGTCGGAACTGGAATCGGATTCGGGAAAGTCGCCCCTAGATATCGATTTTGACTTCTCTCAGCTTTCGCCTAGTTTTCCATTTGGTGCCCACGTCTCGGTCGTGGAGGTAGACATTGAGACCGGCGAAGTCAGGCCGATCAGACACGTGGCTGTCGATGATTGTGGGAGGGTCTTGAATCCGCTAATCGTCAGCGGTCAGCAGCACGGTGGA
>JAKBHQ010000182.1 GCA_021836665.1 Thermoplasmata archaeon | reverse complement strand
CAGACATGCCAGCGATCCATGAAATATAGCTAGCGAACGACATACCGACAGCCTAACCCAAAAAAGTTCTCTCCGAACCGAAAAGCCCACCTGAGCGAAGAGTCGTTGAAGAAATCCGCCCAGTTCCATAGTGATCCCCAAGTGGCAAAGTTCGACTCGAGTTCAGCCAGCTGGCTTAGCAGCGGTGGTCGTGGTACTCCCAGAGGGTGTCGACTTCGAGGTTGCAACGGTCGTCGTGGTGACCTGTCCATTCTTACCGACGGCTGCGATGCTCCCGGCTGCCAAGTGGCCGACACCGAACTTAACCGGACCAACCGGATGATTCAGTAGGTATTCGAATATCTTCCTGGCCACTGGGGCGGCGGCGGAGGCACCGAAACCGCCCTCTTTGATCACGACGGAAACGACGTACTGTGGGGCTTGAACTGGGCCAAACGCGACGAACCACGAGTTCGGATTTAGTCCTTGTACCGATGCGGTTCCCGTCTTTCCTGCTAACGGAAACTTGTTGAAGGGGAATCCCTGAAATGCCCCCGATGCCGTACCGAGTGGTCCAGAAACCGCTCCCTCGAATCCGGCGAGCATCGCAGCATGATTGTAAGCCGATAATTTGACGTGTCCCGCCACCTTTGGGGAGAACTTATCGATTACCTTTCCTTGTCCGTTGACCACACCCACGGCGATTCGCGGCACGTACCTTGTGCCACCGTTGGCGAAGGTTGCGTATGCGTTAGCCATCTGGAGTGGAGTAATCAGGGTCTCCCCCTGACCGAAGGCCATTTCCAGCTGGTCGGCGGTATACCAGTTGGCGTAGGGGTAGGCCTGTGGGTAGAGCTTATGCAACTCTTGGCGTAAGGAGAGTGAGTCGACCATCCCGGAAGCCTCTCCCGGGAGGTTGATCCCGGTTGGAGATCCCCAGCCGTAAGCAGCCGCCATGTTTTGGATCGGAGTATTACCGTACTGCTGGGTTGCGACGTAGAAGCGGTATCCCAAAGTGTAGAAAAAGACGTCGTCCGATGCCGAGAGTGCGGTGACGATATTGATGTTTCCCAACGACTCTCCGCCCGAGTTGTGAAAAGAGCACTTACCGACGGTACAGCCGGGTATTGCGAAGTAGCCAGGGTCGTGGATCAGGGTATAGGGGGTTACAAGGCCGGAGTTCAAGGCCGCCGAAGCCGTGGCGAGCTTAAAGGTCGAGCCCGGGGTGTACTCACCCTGTATCGCCCTATTTATCAACGGAAAGTTGTTAGCGGGGTTGGTGAGGATAGCGTAGTTCTTGGTCGAAATCCCACCTACCCAGATCGAGGGGTTGTATGAGGGGAACGAGGCCATCGCCAAGACCGACCCGGTGTTTGGGTTCTCGACGACCGCAGCGCCGGTGAGTTCGGGGAGGTAGGTGTGGAAGTAGGGGTCATAGGTGTGAGAGAGGGCTTTGATCTCCGAACCTAGCGCCTGTTCAACCACCTTCTGAAGTGACGTGTCGATCGACAAGACCAGATTGCCCCCGGGCTTTGGTGCCGTCTCGCCCAGCGTCCCGACTACGTTGCCCGAGGCTGTCACCTCGAGCTTTGTCTGTCCTGGCACTCCCCTTAGGTATGACTCGTAGGTCGCCTCTACTCCCGCTAAGCCAATCTGCGACTGGGCGGTATAACCCTTTTGGGATAGTTTTGCGAGCTGAGTTGGCTTTATTTGGCCTACATAACCGAGGACTTGTGCCGCAGTAGATCCCTCGGGGTAGGTGCGCTGGGTGGTGAGTTCGGTAATAACCCCCGGAAACTGCGACGCATGCTCCTGGACATAGATCGCCTTCTGCTTGGAGATACCATAGGCAACAGGGGTCGGCTCATACGGGCTGAACTGCGAGTTATTGAGTGCGAGGGTCACCTGGGAGACCGGGACCCCAAGGAGCTTAGCCAGATTGGGGACGACCTTGGGGTAGGTCGTGGCAGCGTGCTGGGAGACGGCGAGCACCTCAACCACCTGGTTGCCGACGAGCACCCGCCCATTTCTATCCAGGATGAGCCCCCTTGGTGGCTCGACCGAGACCGTCCTGACTTGATTAGCGGTAGCCTGCGCCTGGTAAAGGGGAGCCTGCAGGATCTGTAGCGAATAAAGCCGGGCCAGCATGCCTACAAAGAGTGCTGCGGCTGCGAATCCCAAGGCACGGGTGCGTCGCTTGACCCTCTTTTGACTCATCTCCGTCGATTCGACGACCGACATATTTCCCACGGACTTACCTCCGCGATTCAAATCGTGAATCTACGCCAACGGGTTTCAGCGAGAACCTCGCCGCAAAGACCAAAATTGGCGAAATCACGACGTTGAGAAGACTTACTACAGATACTTCTGCTAGTAGCTGGTGGCTGAGCGGATTATGAATTCCCAGCACAAATTCGGTCCCATAGAACAAGAGGACCCCGACCCCCGACATAGCACCGACGGCCAAAAAGGAAACGATCCTAGATTCCGCTAATTCAAATCTCTCGAGTTCACCGGCGAGGTAGCCGACGACCGTGTAGATCAGCGCGGAAAGTCCATACGGGGTGACAAGGAATGAGTCGGCTAGTATCCCGGCCAAGAAGCCAATAAGAGCACCCTTCTCCCTGCCGGCCACTATTCCCGTCGCACAAACCAGGCCGAGGATAATGTCGGGGTGGATCCCCGATATCGACAAACCGCCGACCCCCGAATGCTGCAGGACGACAATGGTAATCAGCAGGAGTGGCAAACGGATGAAAAATAGCCTCGAGGTCACGACGGCGGCTGCCATTTCAGCACCCGAACGTACTGCAGTCCGGCATAGTCCACAACCGGGACCGCCTTGACGCTCTCTTGAAGTGCACCAAGCGGATTAGATATAGCGGTAACCTTAGCTATCGGGATACCCGGGGGGAAGATCTCCCCCTGCAGGCCAGAAGTTACCAGCACCTGACCGACCCTAATGGGGGCGCCCGGATCTACGAGATTGACCTTGAGGGGCTCGTTCATACCCTGGCCATTGAGTAGCGCTATATTGCCACCCGATCCAAACCTTACGCCGGCGGCGAAGTTCGGGTCACTGACCATCAATACCGTAGACGTTGTCGAACCAACGGCTACAATCCGACCAGCCAATCCACTACCACCGACGACAACCATACCGAGACGGATCCCAGCGGATTGGCCCTTGTCGATTTCAAAACTCAGCTGGAGGTTCGATGGGGTCATCGAGATGACTTGAGCCGGGACAGACGCAATACCTTGGGCAAACTGAATATTGTCGAGCCTCAGGAGCTGGTTCAGCTGGCGCTGGGCATCCCCGGCCGCAAGCTTGACCATCTCTGCCCCGTAGATCTGGCTCTTCAGTTTCCGATTCTCTGCTTTTAGCGAACCGTAGTCAAAGGCCCCGGTGATTACGTTCCCAACCGGACTAAAGGCGCTATTAAGGGTCGAGCGAACCGGAGTTATAACGTCCCTCACCGCGGCCTTAACCGACACGAAGGAGAACCTTGACCCTCCCCTATAGTTCAGGGTGATCAGCGACGCCGAAGCCAGAACCAGGATAAACAGGGTGATTCGAGGGCGCTCAAAGAGCTTTGCCAACTATCCCCCAAGCAATCAGC
>JAKBHQ010000415.1 GCA_021836665.1 Thermoplasmata archaeon | reverse complement strand
ATCCGTCACCATTGGATAGGACGGGGGTGATTCGCCCAATCGGCCAAAGGGATCAGCCAAAGATGCATATAGCCCACCCGACGCGCTTTAGTGACGTCCAGGACATTGGGGATCGCATAAAGGTTTCCCAGCCAGTGATTGTGAATCTCGAAGGAGTAGAAAAAGAGCTCTACCGACGGGTCGTGGACTTCTGCTCTGGAGTGACATACGCTCTCGATGGAAAGATGAAAAAAGTTGGAGAGCAGGTTTTCCTTCTCACCCCTTCGAACGTTGATGTAGCTCAAGAGGAAGTTGATGGTTTGACCCAAAGGTCAACTTTTAGGCGGAATCAACAATGAGCCCCGTCCAGTCCTTCTTGGTTTTTCTACTCAAGCTCTATGGCATAGTGATTCTCGTTCAAGTCTTGCTTAGCTGGGTGCCACCCGGGCCGAACAGTTCTATCGCAAAAGTTAAGTACTACCTTTCGCGTCTTACTGAACCCGTTTTGGCTCCTGTAAGGAAATTAATGCCTAGGATGGGCGCCGGTGGCCTGCAGCTAGACCTGTCGCCGCTTATAGTACTGGTTGTGATCAACTTTCTGTTAATCCCCCTGGTTTCCAGGTAGGGGCGTGGGTCTGGAGGGCAGATGACCGAGGGAGGCAAAGAGTTGGAGATCGGCTCGAAGGTGGTGCGCGAGGTCGAATTTCGCGAGAGGATTCGCGGATACCATCAGGACGACGTCGATGAGTTTCTGGAAAAGGTCGCTTTAGGAATTGAGGTTCTTGAAGACCGACTGAAAGAGGCCGAGAGAAGAGCCGAACTGGCCGAGGAGTCGGCGGGTTCGCAAGCTGGTCCAGGGGCGGCACAAGCCGCACCGTTTGTCGAGGATGACATAATACAGCGTACGCTACTTTTGGCCCAGAGGACGGCCGACCAAGTGTTAGCTGAGGCGCGAGAGAACGCCGAGAGGATCCAAGCTGCCGCTCAAGAAGAGGCATCGGGACTACTTGACGAAGTCAGACGACAAGTGGATGTAGACCTTGCAGCGGAGGTAACTGACCTTCAGGGCCAGATCGAGAGATTAGGCGACGAGAAGGCTCGCCTAGAGGAGCAGCTCGAAGCGGTCGCCTCGGAGATACTAGATGCAAAACGATCCGCCGCTCAACTGCTCAGGAGCAAAGCGGACGAATTAGACGGCAATAGTGGTTCATTTGCGAATATTGCAAGCGCATCGGCGGACCACGAGTTCCTGGGTGAGATTGGTTCTGACGGGAACCTTCAGAGTGAAACTCAAGCTCAGGATTTCGATCAACTTGCTATTTCGTTAGCACAAGGATTGACTGACACTCCATTTGAGGCACAGGCGAACGGCGAACTCGATGGGGAGGACCAAGATGAGATGGAGCTGCCAAGCTATGTATCTCACGAGAGTTTGTCGTTCGATATCGACGGCCAGTACTCGGAGACAGATGAAGAGGCACCGATTCCGAGCTTTGAGATTGATGCAAACTCCTTGGATGAGGAGAGCGACCAAGATGAAGATTTATTTCTTGACTTCGGTCGGGCAAAGTTTCAGCTGTTAGAGGATGATTCAGAGCTCTCTAGTCCGAAGATTTTTGACGACGACTCCGAGAGGTGATTAGTAGGCCTAATCGAGCTGTCGCCGGTTAGTTGCCCGATGCAGATCAAGATAGATAGGTTTTTGCGGAGCCGGGACCTTTCGTTGGCCCCGGCTCCGGCAGATTAATGCACTCCGAGCTGGCTCCGGGTGATCATCAGGGAAATAGCAGCGGTAGATACGCTGAAAGTGTCACTGTATTCGAACTCCCCATCCGATTCGCCATTCAGCACGATTTCGGTGGCCAGGACTTGGGTAGAGATTGCCGTAAGGTGCTTCCTTATGGCATCAGCCACAGAGGTGTCGTGATCGTCTGTGACTTCGATATTGATCCTTATCCGATCGGTGACGTCGAAGTTCGCCTCCTTTCGTGCCCGCTGCACCTCTCTGACTACGTCGCGTGCCAAACCTTCGGCCTCTAGTTCGGGATCGGTGTCCGTGTCCAAGGAGACGACGCCAGCTTTAGATGGTAAGACCCTCGTTCGCTCTGCATCGTTCGGCTTGGTCTGTATTTCGAACTCTCCAGCCAGCAGGGCCACTCCCCCCACCGTGACCGATGAGTCGTCGTTGATCACGAAGTCGCCCGACTTCGCTGCCCTTATGACCTTCTGTGTTCCCTCAGCCAAGCGGGGACCGATTTTTGAGGGTATGACCGAGACCACTTGGGTAGACAGAGTTCCTGGATCTCGAATCAGCTCTACTTCCTTGACATTAAGTTCATCGGTTATCAGGTCAATGTAGGGGCGGAGGGACTCGGCATTTTCGGATGCTATGGTCACTTTACGCAAGGGGAGGCGTGACCTAAGGCCGTTCGATTTGCGGATCGAATGGACTAAGGAGCAGACCTCTTTGACTAGGTCCATGTCGGCAACTAGCTTTGGGTCGCTGATGGAAGGTTGTGATTTGGGCCAGTCGGAAAGGTGCACGCTGCGACCCCCAGTGAGCGACTGGTACACCTCTTCTGACAGCATCGGCAACAGTGGCGCACAGAGCTGTGTCAGAGTCACCAGTACCGTGTGCAAGGTGTCATAGGCGTCATCTTTGTCCTTGGCGGCCTCTCCCTTTTCATCCTTGTTCCTCCAAAAACGTTCTCTGGATCGCCGAATGTACCAGTTATTTAGGGCATCAAGGAACGACTCGACCAGCGAGGTAGCGCTTGAGAGATCAAATTCATCCATGGCCTTTGTGACTTGGTCTATCAGCATCGACGTCTTCGAAAGGATGTAGTGGTCTAAGAGGCCACCCTGATCCCATCGGATTTCACCTCTGATCCCATCGATCTCGGCGTAAAGAGAGAGAAAATAGAATGCATTCCATATCGGGTTAATGATCCGCCTCGTCACGTCGACCATCGCCGCCCGTTCGAGAATCATCTCTTGGCCGCGTAGAACCGATGATGACAGTAGAAACCAGCGCATTGCATCTGCACCGATCTCCTCGAAGATCGCCCAGGGGTCTGGATAGTTTTGTAGGCGCTTTGACAGCTTCCGCCCGTCAGAGCCGAGTAACACGCCGTGCGCCATGCAGTGTTTGAACGGTGGTTTGTCGAAGATCGCCACAGACAGTACGTGCAGGGTGTAAAACCATCCCCTCGTCTGGCCTATATATTCGACTATAAAGTCAGCCGGAAAGTGGTCCTCAAAGGGTTCTTTGTTCTCGAAGGGATAGTGCAGCTGAGCGTATGGCATCGACCCCGATTCGAACCAGCAGTCCATAATGTCCGTTACCCTGCGCATTTGTGACTTACCGCTTGGATCGTCTGGGTTCGGCCTTACTAGTTCGTCGATCGCCGGACGGTGGAGGTCGACTGGCCTAATTCCAAAGTCCTTTTCTATCTCGGCTAGCGAGCCATAGACGTCAATCCTTGGGTAGTTGGGATCGTCCGATTTCCATACCGGAATTGGCGATCCCCAATATCGATTCCTGGTGATCGACCAGTCCCTGGCGCCTTCAAGCCACTTTCCAAAGGCCCCGTCTTTTACGTGCCCGGGAACCCAGTCAATCTCT
>JAKBHQ010000294.1 GCA_021836665.1 Thermoplasmata archaeon | reverse complement strand
AGACGAGAGATCGTCGACGACCTGCTTAAAGAGAAAACTTCCAAACTGAGTTGGGAAGTCGCTCGCTATGCAGTGTCGATCACGGTAGTAAGAGACATCGTTGAGATTATTGACGGACTCGTCTCGATCGCCGCTCAAGAACGAAACCTTTTTGTATGCCAACTACGTAGTGCCCGAGAGCTCGGCCCAGAAGAGATCGAAAGAATTCGGCTGTCGCTTGCGGCCAATGTGGGCCGCGAACTCGAGGCAAGGGCAATAGTAGATCCGTCCTTGCTGGCTGGAGTAGTCGCAGTGGTCGGAGACGAGATTTTCGACGGTTCCGCAAGGCGCCGCATAGACCAACTCAGGGTTCGCCTGAGTTCAAGCAGTTAATTAACCCCACTCATAATCAGGGAGCTTAGCTCATGGAACCATTATCTATCAGGTCAGACGAGATCGCAGAGGTGCTCAAGAGACGCCTCGAAGGTTACGTTGCATCGGTCGAAGGCGAGCAGGTTGGACGGGTCCTCGAGGTCTTCGACGGTATAGCGAGGGTCTCTGGCCTTCCGGATGCCTCGGTCAACGAACTCCTCGAGTTTCAAGGTGGAACTGTTGGTCTCGCTCTGAACCTGGACGAAGACTCTATCGGTGCGGTCATTCTAGGAGACGTCTCCACGGTCGACGAGGGATTTATCGTCCACTCGACCGGCAAGATCCTTTCAGTTCCGGTCGGCGATGCGCTGCTCGGCCGGGTGGTGAACGCCCTCGGTGAGCCTATCGACGCCAAGGGACCAGTTAATACCCCACACTCGAGGCGCCTCGAAGTTCAAGCTCCGGGAATCGTCGACCGACAGCCAGTATGTGAGCCTTTGCAAACCGGCATTAAGGCGATCGACTCCATGACTCCGATTGGTCGTGGGCAGCGTGAGTTGATAATTGGAGACCGCAAGACTGGAAAGACTTCGGTCGCGCTCGACACGATCCTGAACCAAAAGGGTAAGGGTGTCAAGTGTATTTACGTGGCGATTGGGCAGAAGGGTTCTACAATCGCCTCAGCACAAGCGGTGCTAGAGGCCGGTGGTGCAATGGAATATACGGTCATCGTCTGTGCTCCAGCGTCCGATCCAGCACCTTTCAAATACCTAGCCCCTTACTCCGGCTGTGCAATGGGTCAGCATTGGATGGAGAATGGCGAGCACGCGCTAATTGTCTACGATGACCTCTCCAAGCAGGCCGAGGCGTACCGCCAGCTAGCACTTTTGCTAAGAAGGCCACCAGGGCGCGAAGCCTATCCGGGGGACGTTTTCTACCTTCATTCGAGGTTGCTCGAGAGGGCTGCAAAGCTTTCTGACGCGATGGGTGGTGGTTCGTTGACCGCCCTTCCGATCATCGAAACCAAGGCGGGAGACGTTTCGGCGTATATCCCGACGAACGTCATCTCGATCACCGACGGGCAGGTCTATTTGGACTCCGACCTCTTCTATTCGGGAGTTCGCCCGGCTATCAACGTTGGTATTTCGGTTTCCAGGGTTGGTGGCGCAGCCCAGATTTCGGCGATGAAGGCGGTTTCTGGATCACTGAAGCTCGACCTGGCGCAGTTTCGCGAATTAGAAGCATTCGCCGCTTTCGGGTCGGAGCTTGACAAGGTTTCTCAGGCTCAGCTCGACAGAGGATACCGCTTGACCGAAATTCTCAAGCAGAAGCAGAATGCGCCGGTTGAGGTCGAGGACCAGATCCTTTCGATCTACGCTGGCACTTCAGGCGCTACCGACGACGTCCCGGTGAGCGAAGTGAGCAGATTTATCGCCGAGCTGATCGAATTCACCGGAGCCCGTTACTCTTCGGTTACCGCCCAGATAGCCGAGACCGGGAAGCTACCAGATCGCAAGGTCCTAGACGACCTGATCGCCGAGTTCAAAGCCGGCTTTGACCCTTCTGTCAAGAAGGGAGCCTGACCTTAGATGGCTGGTGGCCAGGAGAGGATACTGAGGCGACGGATAAAGAGTGTCCAGTCGACCAAAAAGATAACCCGAGCCATGGAACTGATCGCGTCTTCGCGCATTGTCAAGGCGATGGGGAGGATCTCTTCTGCTCGGCCCTACTACGAGCAGCTTTCGGAAGTAGTTCGTGACCTCGCCGGAGGATCTTCCTTGCCAAAGAGCCCTTATATCGGGCAGGGAGACGAGTCAAAAGTTCTTGGGTTGATCGTTATGGTCGCAGACCGGGGCCTTTGTGGCGGTTACAACTCGACCGCCTTGCGCATGGCGGAGAGATTGATTCGCTCACGTGAAGCCAAAGGTCTGAAGACGAGGGTTGTGGTAGTTGGACGCAAAGGCGAAGCATACTTCAGGTATCGGGAGATACCGATCGATGGCTCATTGATGCACATCTCCGATCGCCCAAGCTATCAAGACGCTCGAACGATATCGGATATGATACTCGGCCCATTTGAGGCCGGAGAGATATCGGCAGTCGACGTGATCTCGACGAGGTTCCTATCCGCTGGAACGCAAAAGCTCGAGAGGTCCCGTTTGGTCCCGATTGATCCAGGCACCTTCGCCTCAGATACCAAGACTTCTTACGATTTCGAGTATGAACCATCTCCAGAAGTGATAATTGATCCACTTCTAAAGCAGTTTGTCGAGTCTAAGATCTTCGCTCTCCTAATCGAGGCTTCGGCCTCGGAGCTCGCGGCAAAGCAGAGGGCTATGGCCGCCGCAACTGAAAATGCTGAAGAGCTTATTAAGAACCTCTCAAGGGTCATGAACAGGGCCCGGCAGGATGCCATCACTACCGAGATCATGGAGATTGTCGGTGGGGCCGAGGCACTTGGCAGCAGCTCCGACTGGGAGTCTGAAAGCCAACTCGTGGAATTCAAAAACGACTCGCCTCGGGCGAGCTGAGTCAAGTCGCATAAGGAGCAAAAGAGCAGAGATGAGCAGTCAAGCCTCTAATAAGGTCGAGGGAGTTCAGAAGTCCTCAGAAGACGGCAGGGTCGTGTCGATTGCGGGACCGGTCGTCGACGTTGAGTTTCCCCCCGATGCAATCCCAAATATCAATCAAGCCGTCGAGATAACCATGGTTATCGACGACGAGGAGGTTACTATCATCGCCGAGGTTGCCCAACAGATCGGCGAGGGTCGTGTCAGATGTGTGTGTATGAAGCCGACCGACGGCCTCAAGCGGGGCGCTATCGTCAGGAACACCGGCAGAGGAATCATCGTCCCGGTGGGCGAAGGGGTCTTGGGCCACGTCTTTAACGTGACCGGCAAGGTCCTTGACAAGGGCGAGTATGGCGATGCGATTGACGACCATTGGGAGATTCACCGCCCGGCTCCTCCGTATGCGGAGCTAGAGCCAAGGGCGCAGATGTTCGAGACCGGAATTAAGGTCATCGACCTCCTCGAGCCGTATGTCCAGGGAGGAAAGATCGGACTATTCGGTGGAGCGGGAGTCGGGAAAACGGTTTTGATCATGGAGATGATCAACCGTGTCGCACAGCAACACGGTGGTGTTTCGGTCTTCGCCGGTGTCGGTGAAAGAACCCGTGAGGGAACCGATCTTTGGCTTGAGATGCAGGAGTCAGGTGTTATCGCAAAGGCCGCTCTTGTCTATGGTCAGATGGACGAGC
>JAKBHQ010000499.1 GCA_021836665.1 Thermoplasmata archaeon | reverse complement strand
CGTTAAATCCCTTGGAGCAATCGGCCTCTGCCTGATAGTCTCGGAGGCATCGATTGGCTCCAACACTCGTCGTATTGAGGCGGTTACCGGCAGCGCCGCTCTTGAGCGCGTCTGGGGGTTTGAGGATATTATCTCCGATGCAGCTTTGAAATTGAAGGCCTCACCGGCGGAAGTTTCTGAGAAGATAGAGCAGCTCAAGGCTAGGGAACGAGATCTACGGGATCAAGTCAAAGTATTGAATAAAGAGAGACTCGCCAAGACGGCCGCTTCGGCGGTGATCACTTCAGGATACTGCGTCTTGCGTCAGGACGGTTTGTCGCCCGAGGAACTACGAGAACTCGCTTTGATGATCAGAAATCGCCCAGGTGTGAAATCCGTCGTGGTCGCTGGCTCTCCAGGTGGAGGAAGGGCGGCGATCGTTTGTGCAGTGGGGAAAGACTCTGGACTCGTTGCGTCTGAGATCATAAAAGGCGGCGCGACGAAGCTCGGCGGGGGAGTCGGCAGGCAGGTCGAGGTCGCTACGGCAGGCGGGAAGAACGTCGAACTACTAGACGAAGTGCTTGTAGAGATCCAGAATGCACTTAACTCTGGCTCTGAGAAAAGTTAGTCCTCCTTTAGGTGCAGATTTGAGAAGTATCGCCCTAGATATGGGGGACAAGAGGATCGGGATCGCCGTTTCTGATTCGGATGGATTGCTTGCCGTGCCTTCAAGGGTGTTTCAGCGAAGCGGGGACAAGTTGGCAGACTTTCGAAAGCTTGCCAAGGAGTTAAACGAATACCAAGCAGCCACGATAGTCGTAGGACTGCCTTTGTCGCTTTCTGGCGAGATCGGACCAAAGGCTAGGATGGTTTTGGAGGAGATCGATCTACTGCGAGAGGAGCTCCCTGATTTGGTTGTAGTCACCCACGATGAACGAATGACTACTCTGAGCGCGTCGCGTGCACTTTTTGCAACCGGGAGATCCTCAAAATCTCTTCGACGAGTTGTTGACGCCAGCTCTGCGACAATAATCCTGCAGAGCTGGCTAGACGCGAATAGGAATTAACACTTTGTCGGAAGAAAAGAACGGTTCTAATAGGGCGGACTCTCCGGGGAATTCAGACTTGGAGAACTCAGACTCGGGGATGCCGACTCACAGCAACAAGATCGGCGCTGGAGGTGTCGATGACATAGACCATGAGTTCGACCAACCGCGAGGTGCGTCGACTTTGCCCGATGAAATGTTGGTATTCCCGGCCAGAGGTGGGGCATCCGCTACTGGAGTTAACCCGGTTGAAACGCAGACTTGGACCGAAGACAGCGCCAAAACAGGTTTTAAAGCTAGTTCGGGTAGTGGTCGAGTGCATGCCAGGAGGGGGCCGAGGTACCTCCTATTTACCTCGATTGCTGCATTTCTTTTACTAGTGGTTGCAGGATTCCTCGTTATGAACTACCTCAGCGCCTCGTCTGGTAAGCCCGGTGGAAAGGCGGTCGCCATCGATGTTCCACCTGGATCTAGCTACTCACAGTTAGAAGAGAGGCTTTTTAGCAAAGGCGTAATTGGCTCGCTTACGGATTTTTCAATCTTTCTGAAACTTAGTGGAAATGTAATCCTGCAACCTGGCTATTACGTATTTAGGGAGAATGAATCATACTCTGGTATCTTGGCGAATATAGCCGCGGGTCCTAAGACCTACAAGTTAACGATTCCGGATGGGTTTTCTCTTGTCGATATAGCGCGAGCGGTAGGTAGCCTCCCAGGTCATACGACGAATTCATTTCTGGCTCTGGCCGAGAGTACGCCCCCAACGTCGACCGGCTTTTCGGCGCCGGGGATTACGTCCTCGTTAGGTTTTCTCTTCCCTGACACCTATTCGATCGATCCAACCTGGAGCAACCATCAGATTATGAATGTAATGCTGGATCGATTTGCGCAGATTGCCAAACAGTTGGGCCTCGATCCACAAGGTACATACCACGGACTATCTGGCTACCAGGTGGTAGTTGCGGCTTCAATTATTGAACGCGAAGCGAAAGCCGTCAGTGATTATCCCAAGGTGGCGCGGGTGATTCTGAATAGGATCAAGGCAAACATGCCGTTGCAGATGGATTCCACGGTCAGGTTTGCGACCGGTAACTACTCGGGTTCCTTGACCGTCGGTCAGCTGCAGGACAGCTCCCCTTACAACACTTATACGCATCTGGGCTTGCCGCCGTCTCCAATCAGTTCCCCAGATGAGGCGGCTATGGCAGCTGTGCTTCACCCCGCTGTCGGTAACTGGCTCTACTTTGTTACCTTGAAGGGGAGGAGCTTATCCTCATTCTTTGACACCTACCAGCAGCAGCAGGCCGCTATTGCGGCATCGGGCGGATTGTAAAGGTTGTGTTTACCGAATGGCAAGCAATGAAGTTCTGGGGCAGGAGACCGCTGTCTTCTATGAAACTGTCTTCTAAGAAAGTTAACTAAAGAGGTACGAGGATGAATCCAGGTAATTGGCCGACAGGGTATACGAAGTTTGCCTGTTTGGTCGGCGATCCAGCGGCCCACTCGTTGTCTCCCACCCTCTTTAATTCCGGATTTAGCTTTCTTGGTTTAGATTGGGCGTACCTAGCTATGTCTGTTTCACCTGACCGACTAGCGGCTGCGATCGGCGGCTTAAAGGCGTTGGGGGTGGGCGGGATTTCAGTGACCATGCCCCACAAAAAAGAGATTATCGGCCTTTTGGATGGCTTGACCCCAAGCGCAGCGATGCTCAGTTCTGTAAACGTGGTTTACGTAGAGGCAGGGGAACTTATCGGTGATTCGACCGATGGCCGGGCCCTGGTCGACAACCTCTCTTTTGACCATGGAATTGATCTCAGGGGGAAGCGGGTTGCCCTTGTGGGAACTGGGGCTGTGGCCCGCTCTATCTCGGTATCACTGGTTCAGGCAGATGTGGAAAAGTTGAGTATTCACGGGCGCAATAGGGCAGCTGCTAGGGAAATACACCTGCTGGCTTCATTGGGGGGTTCATCCACGCAGGTGGTTCTGGGAGAGGCAACCGACATCGAGACAGCCGAGATAGTGATAAATGGTACATCACTCGGGATGTCCGGTCGGGGCCACGAAGGCTACTCCCCGGTGGATAAGGGGCTTCTTCATGGCGGACAATTCCTGTGTGACGTCGTCTACCACCCCTTAGAAACACGTTTTTTGCAGTATGCTAGGGAGATTGGGGCCCCCCATACGAATGGGGTAGGGATGCTTACTCGAATCGCCGTACTGGCTTTTGAACGCTGGACGGGTGAAAAGGCGCCGGTGCAAGAGATGCGAAGCGCGGTTACCGCAGAAGTTAAAAAGAGAGTTTCAGCTAGCGCAGGAAGATAGGTGGTGTGAGCCAACCGCGCTATAGCGAGAAATGCGATCGAGTAAGTGCGATGTTGAGATCTCGCAGGCGACATCGATCGGGGTCGTGCGACCTACCAAAAGAGCCCAATCTGACGAATCATCCGGCTTACCAGCGTTGATTTGAACGGAAGCCTTAAGGAGAAGGTATCAGGCCCTCCCCCTCAGGCGCTGTGCGCCTTATAACCGATACGCAGTCCACCCCAATGCTTCCCAAAGACGTAGATCGGTGCAGAGGCATCCTTCATCATT
>JAKBHQ010000021.1 GCA_021836665.1 Thermoplasmata archaeon | reverse complement strand
GGGAGAGCCAATCGTCTTCTGAAAGCCATCTCAGAGCTTCGATCGGATTCATGACGAAATCCTATCTCGTAGTGGAATTTCTGCCAACGGCACCCCATGAGGGCGGTAGCGGTCAGTTGATCCACTCATTTTAGAAATTCGTCGATTGTCCCTGGTAAGTCGATCAAATTATCCTGGCATTTTGACCCAAACCCACTAGCCACCCTAGTGGAGCCCGACTAATTTATTTCAGGTTCGCAACTTGGCTCCAGCCAGCTCTTGGAGCCAGCTCAAAGCTTCGACCGACCCATAAAGCCAATCCAAAAGTCAAGTGGAATATGCCATGATGCATTTAGCTGACGGGCGCAAGTCCTCCACCCGTCAGCACTGGCCGATCTAACTGGACTACTTGATAATTCCACCCTTGGTCATCGCCATGACATCGAGCGCCTTATCGACATCCTGTTCTGACATGAGTCCCTCCTCCAGAACCACGGTTCGGAGGTCCTTATTCTCTGCGAGCGACTTCTTGATGACCTTAGCCGCAGCTTCATAGCCGATATAAGGGTTCAACGATGTCCCAACAGACGGCGACGAAAGCGCATAGGTCCTGCACCGATCGACGTCTGCCTCGATCCCGCTGACACACTTATCGGCCAAGGCCACAGAAACAGAGGCGACGAGTTCAATCTCTTCGAGTAGATTCCTCGCAATTACCGGAAGCATTACGTTTAGTTCCAAGTTTCCGGCTGCCCCGCCAAAAGCCACCGCCGCGTCACATCCCATAACCTGTGCGACAACCTGGCAAACCGCTTCAGGCACCACCGGGTTGACCTTGCCTGGCATGATCGACGAACCAGGTTGAAGGTCGGGTAGGTGTATCTCGCCCAATCCACACCGAGGACCAGAAGACATCAGTCTCAGGTCATTAGCAAGCTTGTAGAGCGAGACGGCGATAACCCGAATTGCCCCCGAAAGCTCTACGAGCGCATCACGAGCACCCTGCGCCTCGAAGTGATTCCTGGCCTCGGTCAAGTTGAGTCCCGTGTCGGTGGCTATTTTGGAGATAACCCGCTCCGCAAATCCAGGCGGGCAGTTCAAGCCCGTGCCCACCGCAGTTCCCCCAAGCGGAAGCTCTCCTACTCGAGTCAACACCGAGCTGACTCGCTCGATCCCATAGCTAATAGCGGCGGCGTATCCAGAAAATTCCTGGCCCAAAGTCACCGGAGTTGCGTCCATCAGGTGTGTCCTGCCGGACTTCACAACCTCTTCAAAAGCTAATGCCCGCTCAGAAAGTGCTCCGCTCAGGTGCTTTAGCGCCGGAATGAGGCGTTGAGCGCTCAGCCTGGCTGCGGCGAGGTGAATCGACGAGGGGAATACGTCATTTGAAGACTGTGAAGCGTTCACGTGATCATTGGGCTTTACAACCTTTGACAACGACTCGCTCGCCAAATTAGCTATCACTTCATTGGCATTCATATTTGAAGAGGTTCCGGAGCCGGTTTGAAACACGTCGATCGGGAATTCGGAATCAAACTCTCCAGATGCAACCCGGGTAGCCGCCTCGGTTATCGCATCGGCTAGCTGCTGATCGATGACTCCTAGCGAGGCATTTGCCTGAGCAGCAGCCCCCTTGATCGTCGCCAGCGCCCAAATGAGGTCCCGCTGTATCCTGAGTCCCGAGATCGGAAAATTCTCTACCGCCCGTTGAGTCTGTGCACCCCATCTTGCCAACTTGGGTACTTGCACATCTCCCATCGAGTCGTGCTCTATCCGAAACTCGCCGCTGTCATTAGTCGTATTGTTTGAAGTCACAAGTAAAAACTAGTCAAAAAAAGGGGGCAATACTAAAAGTTGCTCGCATACTAAAAAGTCAGACGCTGAAATTTTTAGGGATGGGCATTTTGCCTGTGAATACTTTGCCTGTGAATACTTTGCCTGTGAATACTTTGGCTGTGAATACTTTGGCTGTGAATACTTTGGCTGTGAATACTTTGGCTGTGAATACTTTGGCTGTGAATACTTTGGCTGTGGGCATTTTGGGGTATGGGTACCGATTCGACCGGGAGTCTGAAGCCAACTTAGTCCTTCGGCTAGTTAAATTTTCTGCTAGAGAAATATCTCGGAGCAAGGTAAATACTGGCGAAAGCCCACCAATTTGTAACGAATGAGCACTTCAAGACTGAGTTCGACCAGCGACGACCACTAAAAGATGAGTCTAAGGTACTTATCTCGGCAACTTTATATGCCGAAACAGTACCAACGAGGATCAAAACGAGTTAAGGTCTATTCTCATTGTGAACGCACACGGATCAACAATTCTGAAGCGAGCCAATAGCACTTCCCCCCGTCGTAGCCTTCGAGTCACGGCGTTCATCGGGATAGCGATTGCCTCGATACTGGGCGTTTTAGTCCCAATCTCCACGGCGAGTGCGGATTCGATCTCGTCGGAAAAGGCCCAAGCGGCTGCGATAGCCTCGCGCATTAACCAGCTAAACAACCAGGTGAATGTGCTGGCCGAACAGTACAATCAGGCAACCTTGAAACTATCAGGCATCCAAGCCCAGATCTCTTCCACTGAAAAGTCGATCTCCGCACAGCAAAAAAAGGTCGATCAGCTCAAAGCAAAGCTGGCCAATGAGGCGATTACCGCGTATACCCAAGCTGGCACCGCGTCGGGTCTCATGTCAATTTTGCAGGGAAGTAGCACGGACGTGTCAGTTAGGCAGGTTCTTCTCAATACCGTTAGCTTCTCACAACAGGATCTGATCTCGGCCTTCCAAAGCGCCAAGGAAAAACTGCAGTCCCAACAGAGCCAACTCTCCTCTGAAGAGGCCCAAGCCGGTACGACCGTTCAACAGATTTCTAGCGCCAAAAATGCCGCTCAGTCCGCCACGAGTCAGGAGCAGTTACAGCTCACCCAGGTCAATGGGACCATTGCCGTGCTGGTTCGCCAGCAGCAGCAAGCACAAGCCGCCCAAGCTGCGGCAGCGGCACAGCGAATCCTCGAGCAGCAGCTCCTCCAGCAACAACGTCAGCAGCAACAGCAGCAACAGGCACAACCACAGCAATCGCAAACACAGCAAGGACAACAAAAGCAAGGACAACCACAGAGCGGACTTGGGGCGACGCCAACCCTATTCCAGCCCACCTCGGTAGTACCACCCTCTAGTGCCGCTTCGGTAGCCCTTCAGTGGGCTCGCAACGAATTGGGCAAGCCGTATGTTTTTGGGGCTGCGGGGCCAAATGCGTTTGACTGCTCGGGACTGATGACTTACATATTCGCAAAGGCTGGCGTCAGCCTCCCCCACTCAGCAGCCGCCCAGTACGACGTTACTCAAAGGGTCTCATACTCCCAGCTGCAGCCCGGAGACCTGGTATTTTACTACCAGCCAATCGATCACGTCGGGATTTACATCGGTGGCGGAGATATAATCGTTGCCGATAACCCATCGGTTCCGGTGAAGATAGATTCGCTCTATTGGGACGGTGTGCCGGTAGGTTTCGGGCGGGTCGGCTAAGGTCGCTAAATAGCCGCGAGGTCCGGCGTGTGACCAAGTTAATCCGAGGTGAGCGATGAAAGCCGTTGTAATTACCGGTGGCAAGGTCGAAGTGGCCGAAGTGCAGACTCCTGTCCCCTTCGG
>JAKBHQ010000264.1:1933-3637 GCA_021836665.1 Thermoplasmata archaeon | reverse complement strand
CAGGGCGTCACTCTTACCAAAGAGCGACAGCGGTGATCCCTGTTCTATCAGAGTGGCTTCGCCCGTGGTCAGTTCAACGATTACTCGCTTGCCCCCCTGGTTGATCAGGTTCAGCTTTACCGAAGCCCCTAGGAAACTCTTGGATACCAACCTCCACTGTCCAGAGTCGGAAATCATGATCCCTAAGGCTTCGGGCCTGATCAGAACTACTACGTTGGTGCCTGGTTGGAATTGGGTGTTTTTGCCGTCGTAGCTGATCGGACCTATCGATTCCACGTCCACCTTTTCCGGGCTCACCACCACTCCTGCCAGTCGGTTTACCTTTCCGACGAACTCGGCCACAAACTCAGTCGTAGGCTGGGAATAGACACTTAGCGGGGTATCTATCTGTTCGATTTCCCCCGCTCTCATTACCGCAATCCTGTCGGCGAGAGCGAGTGCTTCTTCTTGGTCGTGGGTGACAAAGAAGGTGGTTATCCCGAGTTCGAGCTGGATGCGCCTGATCTCGTCGCGCAACTGGGCCCGCACCTTTGCGTCAAGTGCTGAAAGTGGCTCGTCTAGCAGCAGAACTTCGGGCTTGATCGCAAGCGCCCTAGCTAGCGCAACTCGTTGTTGCTGACCACCGGAGAGTTGGTGTGGGTATCGGTCTGCCTGTGTGGACAGGCCGACGAGTTCCAAGAGTTCGCCGGACCGCTTCGACCTCTCTGATGACGATACCTTGCGAACTTTCAGCCCAAATTCTACATTTGCTTTTGCGGTCATATTCGGAAAGAGGCTGTAGCTCTGGAAGACCATGCCGATATTTCGCTTAGAAGCGGGCAGCCTCGTGACGTCTTTACTGCCGATCATGACCGTTCCGCCGTCTAGTACTTCGAGCCCGGCGAGGGCCCGAAGCGCGGTCGTCTTGCCGCAGCCCGAAGGGCCGAGGAGTACTACTAGTTCACCGGGCGAAGCGCTCAGGTTCATCGACTTGAGGGCGGCGACATCTTTGTAATATCGACTTAGCCCGATTAGGTCGACCTTTACACCATTTCTGGCGCTCGTAGCGGTGTCGGCGTTGGTAGCTTGTGTCATCTGATTTCGTTCCAATCGAGGAGTGCGGTAAAAGGAAGGACGAGGAACTTAGGCAATTCCGGTCGTCTCCTCTAGTTCGATAGTCTTTGCCAAAGATACGCTCTTCTTCTTGGAAGAAGCGTTCCTTTGGCCGAAGACGATGATGATCACGGCCAATGGCATCCAGGTGAAAAGGAGTGCGATGAGCGAGAGCGCAACGGCTTGGCTCGCCGCGACCTGACCTACCTGAACCAAAAAGACCGGGAATGTGGTGAAACTCAAAAGTGATGCGACTGCGAATTCACCGAGGCAAAAGGCGAACGCGAGGATTGCTGCGCCAAGCAGGCCGGAGCGTAAGTTGGGTAGCAGCACATACCTCAGCAGTTTGATCCATCCTGCACCAAGGGACTGTCCAGCGTCCACCAGAGTCTTGAGGTCTATCGCCTGAACCGCCGAATCGAAGGTTCGATAGCTATATGGAAGGGCCAAGATAACGTACTCAAGGGCCAGGATAACTGGGGTTCCCATGATTATGTTAGGGAGGCTCTTGAAGGATGTGATCACTCCTAGGGTCACCACGACCGAGGGTATGACCAGTGGAAGAAGGGAGATCGACTCGAAGACCCGCTTTAGCTTTGGCACCCGCAGATG
>JAKBHQ010000264.1:0-1270 GCA_021836665.1 Thermoplasmata archaeon | reverse complement strand
GGGATCAAAAAGTACTGATAAACAATGGTAAGGCCGAGGACAGAATAGAGGGAGAAGCCATGGTCGTAGGGGTTGAATCCGACATCTGTCAATAGCTTGGTTATTACGCCGAAGTTCCCCACGGTCGCTATGAATGAGAAGGCGAGCGGTACGCCTCCGGTGTTGGCGAATACCGCCGAACCCGAGGATACCAGGGCCCGAACGATCCTGTTTGACGACGCACAAACGGCTAGCGAGGCAAGTACCCCTAGTACCGTGGCCACAATAGCTGCGGCGAAAGATAGCTGGATGCTGTTTATGAATGACTTGAGGTAGACACCGTGCACTGCCTCATTGAAGTTCGACATTGTAAAGCTGCCCGAGCCGCTTTGAAATGCCGTCACCACTACCGAAATAGCCGGTATTACTAAAAAAAGTCCGAGATAGACGAGAAAAGGAACCGTTCCGATTCCATTATGCCAACTTCGTCTTTTTCTCTTGGGCCTCAACCCGGTAGGGCTGAGGGAGCTAACCCCCTCAGCCCTACCGTGAGCTGATTCCTCAACGTTGGTTGTACTGGCCAACTCGCTCCTTATAGTGCGTTTTTTACACTAACCAGCAATGTTAGGCCATTGAGATGCGACTAGCGACTGCGCCTGTGAAAGTTCGGCAGGCGTCGGGAAGGTCGGCTCTCCAGAAACGGCCGGCAGGAGCTTTACGTAACTTGCGTTTGCCGTTCCAGCAGCCTCCATAGCGGGCAGAAGTATCGGACGAGCAAAACCCTTTAGCCACAGGTTCTGGCCAGCCGGCGAGTATAGGTACTCTTCCCAAAGTCGGGCCGCCGCTGGATCCGGGGCATTCGCCGATATCGCCTGAGCGTAGTACGAGGCGTACTTAGCGTTGGATGGCACGAAAACCTTCCAGTTGACTTTGCCGGCGACGGTCGACGCATAGGCGGCATTCAGGTAGTCCCAGTCGATGTTCACCTTGATCTGACCGCTTTCGATCACCGCTGGCGACGACTGCACTGGAACGTAGTTTCCAGCCTGAGCGAGTTGCTTGAAGTAGTTAAGCCCGGGCTGAATATTGGCGAACGAGCCACCATTAGCGAGTGCCGCCGCATAGACCGCTCCAAAGGCAGCACCAGCGCTGGTTGGGTTACCATCCAGAGCGACCGCACCCTTGTACTGGGGCTGCAGGAGGCTGGCGAAGCTAGTTGGGGGGTTTGCCCCGAAAGTGCCGGCGTTGTAACCGATCGATATATAGCCGCCGTAGTCGAAATACCAGGCTC
>JAKBHQ010000234.1 GCA_021836665.1 Thermoplasmata archaeon | reverse complement strand
GGGCAAAGCGATGGGGGAGACACCGTGCTGGCCGCCGCATACAACAGCTGCTGCGTGATACCTGGTGTCAAGGCAGTGGCGGTCTTATCTGGAGCCGAATTTCCACCATTTGGCGGAAGTTACTTTTCTACCCCGCCACTTCCTATTTTGGTAACACAAGGCAGCGCTGACACAGTCAATCCTCCTGTGGACTCACAGCAGATATTCACTCAAGCTCCGCCGACAAAGTACTATTTGAACCTCCTAGGCGCTGACCATTTAGCCCCCTACACCGCTAACGACCAATACGAACAGGCGGTCGTTAGCGTCAGTGTCGCCTTTTTCGATTTTTACCTAAAGGGGATTGGCAGCTCGTCCGAGCTAGCTACCCTTGGTAACGTGCCGGGCGTCTCCACTCTTAGTGTAGATTAGCGAGAATAACCACCTGGCGCTTAGCTGGGTTATGGCAGTATCCGACTGCCGAGATTTTTTGGTTTCTGATGATGTGGAGTAGATTTTGAGCGGTGCTGAAACTGACCCCAAGGGCCTGAGTCCGTTTAACTGGGCGATCGAGTTATGTGAGTCTTCTGGTGATGGTCCAACCCTTGCCGTGAAGGACTTAATTGATGTCGAAGGGACCATTACCACTGCTGGGTCTCGTCTTGTCGCTTCGACTGCTACACCCGCCGCCCAAGACGCCCCAATCGTGGCTAGCGCCCGACGCGGCGGTGCTCGAATTATTGGAAAAGCGAATCTCACCGAACTGGCTTTTGGTGCGCAAGGCATCAACCCGTGGTATGGAACGCCGGTAAATCCAATTTCTCCTGAACTTATACCCGGTGGGTCTTCCAGTGGAAGTGCGGTGGCGGTCGCTCGCGGGATTGCAGATGTGGCTTACGGAACCGATACCGGCGGGTCGATAAGAATACCGGCGACGTGCTGCGGAGTGATTGGCTTGAAGACGACTTTTGGAAGGGCTTCGACTGCCGGTGTATATCCACTTTCGCAGTCCCTGGACACGATAGGTCCTATGGCTAGGTCTATTCCACAGATTTGGAGCGGCCTTTCTTGGTTGTTTGCCGGCGATATTGCTCTTGGAGCAGACCCCTATCAAAGTGCAGGAAGAATTAGAACTTCTGAGTCTGAGTTGATCGAAGCGACGATAGACGAGGCGTTGACTTTGGCTGCCATGAAACTTACCGATCTGGAAAACCCGGGACTTTCAAGGGCATGGGAGGTCGGTGGGGTCATTATGGGCTATGAAGCAATTCGAAATAATGAACTAGCGGTCAGCCAGCATCACCGAATTGACCCAGCTATTTGGAGTCGATTTCAACTTTACCGATCCAAGTCTGTCGCTGATTATGAAGAGGCATTGGAGGTCGGTAGGACTTTTTCAAAGGTGGTTTCGGACCTGGTAGGCAGTTTTGGGACCTTGGCTCTTGCATCTGTTCCATTTGAGGTGCCATCACTTAGAAACGCCTACAAGCGCTGGATAAACGTCAATACTTTGCCTTTCAATGTGGCTGGATTACCTGCGATCTCCTTTGCCCTCCCTGCGAGTTTCTGCGACGCTGTCAGAAAGGATAGAGGAATGAGCGGGGATCTGGGGCAAGGAATTGGCGAGAGCGGCCAGCGGGTGCCGGTTTCAATCCAGCTTGTCGGCAAGTTGGGGTCTGACGAAGCGCTTGTTGCCTCGGCCGATATGGTACTAAAGGCGCTAAAGGAGGAGGGGTTCTAGCTGCGCTAATGTGCGGACAATCTATATGCCGAGGCTTTAGGTAAGACGCAGTCCGCCATCAATTAGCAGTTCACTTCCTGTAATTGACGAGGCGGCATCGGACAGTAAGAAGAGAACCGACTCTGCGACCTCAGAAGGAGAGATTAATCTCTTGGTCGTGTGATGCACCTTGAACTCCTCCTCGCTTGCTAGTGCGTAGAGTTTTGCCGACGCTCTCAGGATTGGCGTGGCGGTCGATCCTGGAGAGACAGTGTTGGCTGTGATCAGGGTACCGGACAGCTCCAAGGCAAGATTTGCCATAAAAGCGCTTACCGCGGCCTTTGAAGCGCAATAGTGGGATAGCAGATTTAGTGGCCGCTTTGCCCCAGCCGACGAGATTGCAATCAGTCGTCCCGGGCGGTCTTGGGGACTCTGGAGCATTGAGGTTAATGCGACTTGCATGAGGTTTGTGACCCCAAAATAGTTTACGTCGAAAAGAATCCTCGCGGACTCTGGCGTCGAGAGCCAGGCTGGTTCTCCGCCGATGACAACTCCAGCACATGCTATCGCCGCCGTTAATTGGCCGATGGAGTCGGCCAGTTCGACTGCTTTGACACACGCTTGGGGGTCTCGAACGTCGATCTCCATGGTTTGAATTCCGTCCAGATTCGATAGCGATTGGAGCTCTTCGCGTCTCGATAGTGCATATGGGACCAAGGGGATATTTTCGCAGATATCGATGGCTACCACTCGCCAGCCTCGAGCGGCGAGTTCGGTCGTAACAGCCCGTCCGATTCCGCGCGCAGCACCCGAGACGATAGCTACCTTGGTCACCCCATTTTGGCTTTCCATGCTAAAAGCTAACCTTTTGATAGAACTTGTCAAACTTGGTGAGGAGATCTTCGGCGAAGGCGGAAAGAATAAGTAAGCCCTCTTCTACCGATGCCCCAGTAGGATCGCCGATCACGCCGTTTTTCGAGACGGCCCCGATGCCACCAACTTTCATCATCTCGATCAGTTTCGCAGGGTCCTCTAGAGCCCCAGCACTCGCCGCCTGGAGATTTACTGATGTCGGATCTAGTGCGAGCATGATCGAGGTCTCGGTCCTTCCCGCGTGCAGATCGGGCTGCCAGAGGCCCCGGAAACTTAGGGGCGCCTGATGGCGCTCCGCCGCTGAAATTAGAGCATCGACGGTTGGTATCCAAGCCATGATCTTGCGCCCCTCACTCTGTAGGATTCGGTGGGCATTGAGGAGTGGAACGGCGTTCCCGCCATGGGCCGATACTATCGCTATCGCCTGGTTTGCTTCGGACGATCTAACCAGCTCGACTAGGTAGAACTCCAGCGCCTGGGCGCTAACGGAAAGCGTTCCCGGAATCATGGAATGTTCTCCAGAACAGCCAAAGGGGATCATGGGGGCGATGATTGCCTGATCCGGTCTCAGGTCGATCAGACTTTGGGTGATTTTCGACGTTATGGTCGTGTCGGTCGCAAGGGGTAGGTGTGGACCGTGCTGTTCTGTGGACCCCAATGGGATAACTAGGACCCTGCTCGATAAGGCGGTCTTGGCATCTCGGGCACTTAGTTTCGCTAGCTGCAGACTCATTTTTCTAAAATTCTCCACCCTCTGAGCCTCTTTAGTATCAGCAAGGCTGCGAAGGCTGGATCGGCTTCTATGGTCTCTCGGTGGCGTGGAGTATCGTCGACTCCGAGGATCGAAGCTACTTTTTCGAACTCGTTTTTCCCCAGTGGAGGAGCGAGATGACCCGATGGAATCTTGAACGGTATCGTCCTTAACCCTCGGCTCGGCTTGGACTCTGTCTGGCCTGATCCTAAATAGGAAAATTCAAACAAGCGCTCTGAGCGTGACAAAGCCTTAGGAAGAGGAGACCTCATGGGAATCGGCTTAGTAGCTTCAAAACAGACAACCGCCCGATCTCTGATCCCTAAC
>JAKBHQ010000041.1 GCA_021836665.1 Thermoplasmata archaeon | reverse complement strand
GATACTCGAAATAAGGAGGAGCGTCGAGAGGAAGGGGAGCAGCTTCTGGGTCCACGTGGACGCTGCATGGGGCGGTTACTTCAGGACAATTTTGAGGCCGTCATTGGAGGAGAATATCAAAGACGTCTTCAATACCCTCTTCGATCTACTTGGTATCGAAAAGATGGTAGATTTTGACCCCCTGGTAGCGGCAAAGGCACTGGCGGATTTGGATTCGTTATCGGATCTCAATATCAATCTGGGCAGGTATCGTCGGCTGACTCGCTCTTTGGTCGAAACCGTTACTGCTGCGAAGCAGCAAGAGACCCTACTCACACTCAAGAACCTCCTGAGGGAAGCCTCGCCAACCGGGATTTCCCCCGATTACGCGAGCCAAAGCGATGCGGGACTTTTCAACCAGGTCTCCTCTATCGTCGCTGACGACTTGCTTCTTGAGGTCGGCAGATACGACTATGAGTCGGACCTTGAGCTCTCCTTTTCGAAGGAAGTGTCGGTATCTTTTGACGACCATGATTTGGTAAGTTCACTTTTTCACATTAAAGATGCTGACTCAGTCACCGTAGATCCCCACAAGATGGGGTACGTTAACTATCCCTGCGGCGCAGTAGCTTTTCAGAACGATTGGGTTCGACTAGTAGTCAGGCAGAAGGCACCCTATATTACGTCGGTTTCGGACTCCAGGATTGTCCACTTGCCACCGCGCCACCTCGTTGAGTCGGTTTATCAAGGCCAGCTAGCGAGTGCAGGTACAGTGGCCACCGAAGCATTCGCTCCTTATACCTTGGAGGGCTCGAGGCCAAGTTTCCCCGCTACGGCATTATGGCTAAATACGGAACTCATTCCTCTTGATCGAAGGAATCATGGAGCAATCGTCAGAAGTTCTTGGATTTCCGCTAGGGAACTATACGAGTGGCTGGTTTCATTGGATGATGCGATGTCGGTTATTGAGCCGCACCGCAACTTTGAAGTGGTCACCTTTGCACGTCGGGGGCAACTTCCAGCTCCACCGGATTCGAATATCGTTATATTCGGCCTAAAGCGAAAGGGTGATTCGACCCTAAGTGGTTTCAACTCTTTAACCCAGGCGGTCTATGAAAGCTTTTCGATTCAGGCGGAGCATGGTCAGCGGCAATATAGCTATGCACAGCCATTTTTCCTATCGAGGACCGTCTTTAGCGAGCCGAGCTATGACTATTCGACGTTGGCAAACTTCTTTGAAGCGGCCGGAATCGAAAACGCCAAAGAGAACTACTTGTCGCAGGGTGTAACCGTGCTGCGCTCGGCGGTTATGAATCCCTACTTGCTTTCCCTCCGACGTAGCCATCGCCAAGAGGTACTTCGCGAGTTCGTACAAGAGTTGGCAAGGGTGGCTCAGAAGGAGGCCGAAGGCCTGGGCTGAGCTTTGTGGTTTGCCCTGTTCCGTGCCTCAATGCCTTTTATGCACCCGACAAGGGTTGAATTAACCGGGGTGGGAACACCTACTTTGCTGCCGGCTCTAACCACGGCACCATTGATAAAGTCCACCTCGGTTGTCGAGCCCCTGTCAAGGCTCTGCAGTATGGAAGTGCGAAACTCGGCGGCCAAGCCGGTTCCAGCGCTCTGCCAAATTTGCTCCGGATCGGTAACTGAAAGTTCTATCCCGAGAGCCGCAGCTACCTTTATTGCTTCATTTACAGCATTGAGTGCGACTTCGTGTACCTCGCTTACCTGGTAGAGAAGTCCATAAGGCAGCCCAGTGATGCCCGCGATTGCCCCAGTGGCAACATTGACTAGTAATTTTCCCCAAATCACGGAGTTGATGTTCGTGCTGATTTCGGTGTCGATACCGGCCCTATTGAACAGGGCGGAGATATCTTTGATTCGTCCCGTGACCACTCCCTCTAGCTCGCCGATGACGGTGTGCTTTCCCCTCAGTCCGGCCACTATTTCGCCCGGGGCAATTGCGTCCCCTCCAACGAAGGTTCGCCCAGCCACAACAAACCCTCTTCCAAGCTCCTCATCGATAACTGCTTCATTACCAAGGCCGTTTTGGAGGGTTAGAACGACTGTGGTCGGTCCTACGATTGTCTTTGCCGATATAATCGCCTCTCTAGTATCAAACGATTTGACCAGAACAATTAGCAGGTCGACAAGACCGATGGACTTTGGATCAGAGGTAGCACTAACCTCTATGATTCTTCTTTGGGAACCCTCTATTAGCACTAGGCCGTGGTCATTTACGGCATCCACGTAAGCGGCGTTCCTGCTAATCAGACTGACCTCAGAACCGGCGCTGGCCAAAGAACCGCCAAAAACACTTCCAAGCGATCCTGCACCCAATATGGCAATTTTCACAGGACCCCCCGGCGTCTGGACTGATTGCTTTTTCCAACAATCCTAACTGGCAGATCAACTGTCCAAGTGGCAAGGATTCCTAGCGCGCCGAAATCTGTTCGGAATTCCGACATTTCAGGCTGAGTTGACTGAACTCGAGACCATGTTTGATCACGTCCATCTTCTCGTCGGTGCAGGTCCCCCAATATGGCATCCGTCGTCTCGTCAAAGAGATCAAGGGTCGGTCGTCTCGGTAGCTTTGCTGATGAGTTTCCATGTCTTTTTCATAGACTCGCTAACGCTGTTGGACAAAGTCATACTCCCAGTTATCAGGTAAGTTGCCGCTACAGTCGGCGGTGCCCCGCTAGAAATCATCAAGCAGTACTTGGCCAATCAGCGCAACGCTTGAGCGCAGGTCTCAGGGCTTGGCCCTGGTGGGGCTCTACGTCCACATGGCTAAAGCCAGGGGCATTGTGCCCCACACACCATCGTGGTGAAGCGACCGAGGCAACTTTCGAACTGAGGCACAACTCTAATTGGAGTCACTCCTTGTCACATCTTCTTAGCGCGCCGATACTGTGCAATTTGGTTAATTTGACATAGAAAGTGCCCTATTGAGCCACTCATCTCGAATGCCCATTTGGCCATGGCTGTATATTCGAGGATCCATCTCTTTGAGATGCTCGGAGATAATTGGAGTAAATTCCATGTGTGCGAGGACATCTTTATCTAAGTCGATGCCCGGAGCAACTTCAACCAGTACTAGTCCTTCACGGCCCAATGTGAACACGGCGCGCTCCGTGATGTAAATTACCTTTTGACCTCGGCCAAATGCATCTGGGCCAGAAAACGTTACTTCGGCCTGAGAAGTTACAAACTTAGTGAACCTTCCCTCTTTGAGAAGCCTTAGCTTCCTATCTGAAATGTCGACTTCTAGGCCACCTGCGGTCAATGTGCCAGAAAAAACCACCGTCTTTGAGTTCTGGGCAATGTTTATAAAACCCCCGGTCCCCATGATTTTGCCACCAAACCGGTGAACGTTGACGGATCCCGTCGAGTCGACCTCCGCAAAGGACAATAACGCTATGTCTAGACCCCCTCCATCGTAGAAGTCGAACTGAGCTGGCATATCTAGTACCGCTTGTGAATTCACACTTGCGCCGAGGTAGATGCCTTGGGCCGATACACCACCAATCGGACCAAGTTCGACCGTAAGGGTGAATTCATCGTTCACACCTTCTTCTTGGGCAACGACTCCGACCCCGTCGGAGATTCCTACCCCTACGTTGCCAACGTCACCGGGGGAAACCTCAAATAGGGCTCGTCTTGCTATCATCTTTC
>JAKBHQ010000009.1 GCA_021836665.1 Thermoplasmata archaeon | reverse complement strand
ACGGTGGGAGGTACTCACAGTGCCGCCCGTATGAGTCCTGTCCCCGTGGTGGGGACAGGGGAGACTCGACGGCTGGGGAGCGAAAAGAAAAGGAGTGCTTAAGAATGTTTAAGTATTCTGGAGCGGATACGAGCAGCGAAAGGAGGTCGGGCCTGTGGCCCGAGTGGGACTATCCCTCCCCACGGCTAAAGCCGGGGGTTTCTCGTCCCACACCCATTCTCGATGAAACATGAACACTGGATGGCTCTCCCAGAAGAACATGACTATCCTGCAGCTACTGACTATCTGAGCTTGATCTTTCCACAGCAACTGGCTGAAAGCCTGACCAGAGCTTTCAAGTCCTCGCAAGTACAAATGAAAAAGGCGAAGGATCTGCTGCGCTCCTCTGGGTTAGAAGCTCTTCCAAAAGAGAACGTACACGTCCACAAAGATCTAGATAAGGTGGAAAAAGGAGAGCTACTTTCACCAGTCCTCCTAGTCAGGGGAAGTGCTCCCCAAGGCGTGGGTCTCATCATCGCAGATGGATATCACCGAATTTGCGCCAGCTACATTCTGGACGAAGACGCCGACATACCTTGCATCATCGTCGATTTTCCCTGAGTGGTCGACTGAACACGCTCCTATCGACGCGAAAATACTCAAATGCTTCCGCCTCGCAGTCTTAGCTCAGTGGATCTGAGGGTTGGCCCCTCCCAGCAAATTCAAACGCGGACCGAAAAAGTCGAGGAATATGATAAGATCGGCTTCACCCGGATGAGGCCCCGGCGGGGAGTGTCCCAAAATGCCAATGTTGGGCTAATGGCTTCTACGTAGCTTCGATGCGCGTGGAGGACTTTGCCGTTGAGAGTTTTCGACCTTGCCCCGCAAGGTGTCCAGGCCCTACAGGTGCTGACTATCCTGGGAGGGTCCCCGCTAGTTAGTGGGGTGATATCACATCTCGAAGCTCGACTTCAAGGTCGACGCGGTCCGCGAATCCTCCAACCATACTACGACCTATCGAAACTCTTCCATAAAGAGACAGTCGTCCCAGAAGGATCGAGCTGGATCTTCCTAGCCGCTCCGGTGGTCTCATTTGGGTGCTACCTAATCGTTCCGATGCTGATACCGGTTCTCACCACATATGGACTTCCATTTGGTTACATGGGTGACATACTCGGCGGAGGATTCATACTTGCGCTGGCAGGATTCTCGGTGTCATTATCAGGGACCGAGTCGGGATCGCCATTTGCCCAACTAGGTGGTAGTCGCTCCATGACCTTTGGTGCGCTAGTAGAGCCGACAATCCTCTTCGTTGTATTCGCTGTCGCCCTCCTCACGGGAACTGACCTCCCATACGCTTTGGCCGCTACGGTGCGATCATCGACCTCAGAGATAGTACGGCCGGGCCACGTGCTAGCGGCTATCGCATTTTTCTTGGTGGTATTGGTAGACACTGGACGCATTCCGGTTGAGACCCACTCTGGGACACTCGAATTCGGAATGATCGACGAGGCACGTACCTTAGAACACTCCGGGGCACCATTCGCCCTTTTGAAATGGGGATCAGCAATGAAACAGCTGATCCTTTACACCATTCTGATCAACGTATTCGTTGCACCTTGGGGACTGGCGACCTCGGGATCTCCCAAAGCAGTCGGCTTTGGAATTCTGGCACTGCTCACGAAATCGGTAGCTTTGGGGTCGATCTTTGCCGTAATCGACAACCTCTTCTCGAAACTGAGGCTCTTCAAAATAACAGAGTTCATCGCTGCAGCCTTTCTCGTTGCAGTCTTGGCGGTGTTCGTCTTCTATACCGGAGGCGGCTGATGACTAGCGTACCTTCGACCTACTCCGGGGTGGCTGATGTCGCCGCAGTACTTATTCTGCTAAGCGAATTCGCTATGTTGAGGGCACCGCTCTTGAGATCTCAAATCAGGCTCTATGCTTTCCAGTCCATTGTCGTTACGACCCTAGCGATCGTGATTGCTTCGACTCGAGACATCAACGAGTTATATCTTCTCGCTTTATTCTCCTTCGGACTGAAAGTTGTGCTGGTCCCAAGTCTCGTGCTTCGACTATTGAGAAAGGCAGAATTAGAACTTGGCGGCGGTTCCGCCCTTGGAGTGCCGAATATGATACTGCTAGCCATCGGGGTTTCGGCGATTGGCTTCTTTTCGATCGGTTCGCTGCGAGTACATTCGACCGTACTACCCACAACCGCCCTTTCAATTTCTGCGGCGGTAGTTTTAGTTGCGTTCTTGCCGATAATATTTAGGTCCGACGTGGTGTCCCAGGCTATCGGATTCTTCTCATTGGAAAATGGGGTTTCACTCGCCAGCTTGGTCGTTGCCGCAAAACTGCCGCTCGTTGTCGAGGTCGCTTTTCTCTTTGACCTCCTGCTGGCTGTCGTGGTCTTCGGCCTGATTATGCGGCTCCACCATGGAAGAACGGGGAGCCTCTCGACCCAAGAGTTAGATCGGCTGAAGGGTTAACCATGTCGTCAATACTCCTAGTGCTAGTCGCAATGCCCTTTGTGGTCGCAATCGCTTGCTACTTCTTGCCTACCAGGATCGCCAAGGTAATCACCATTGCCTCTGGAAGTATCGCTTTTGTCCTATCTCTTATCCTGCTACCGAGCGCCGCCTCGCACTCCCAGATTGTCGTCGGTAGTTTATTGCGGGTTGATGCCCTCTCCATGGTCTTTCTGGTGGCCACCACATTTCTATACGGGACCACGGCTATTTTTGCCAGCGGATACCTCTCATTATCAGACAATGACACCGGAAAACGATATGGCCGTCGCTTTTATGCGGGACTGAACCTCTTCTGCTGGTCGATGACTGCGGCACCGTTAGTAAACGGGCTCGCACTGCTCTGGATTGCCGTTGAAATAACTACCGTGATATCTGCGCTGCTCGTGGCGATCGACGATACCGACGAGGCAACCGAAGCTAGCTGGAAGTATGTGCTGATAGCGTCGTTGGGCCTCGGCATTGCACTCTTTGGAACAATCATCATGTACTACGCCGGGACCGCAGTATTTGGACCTTCATACGAGCTCTCCTTTACCACGCTGCTAACTGGTGCGACCAACTTTCCACCCGATATCGTACGGCTGTCATTCGTGCTAGCTGTGCTGGGATACGGAACGAAGATGGGGCTCGCCCCCGTCCACACCTGGTTGCCCGATGCCCACTCCGAGGCGCCTACTCCAATCTCCGCACTACTTTCAGGTGCCCTGTTGGCTATCAGCTTCTACGCCATCCTGCGCTACTTTCAAATTGCAATCAGGAGTCTCGGACCGACTTTCCCTCGGGAGGTCCTCCTCATATTCGGCTTGGCATCCCTGGCACTCGCTTCCCTCTACCTGCTCGCCCAGCGGGACATAAAGAGGCTCCTCGCCTACTCGAGCGTCGAACACATGGGCATCTTGGCCATCGGAATGAGTTTTGCCGCCCCAATTGCAATATTTGGCGTGCTCCTTCATGTCCTTGCCCACGCCGCCGCCAAAGGGACCGCCTTTTTCGGTGCAGGTTCTGTAGTGCGAAAATTCGCTACCAAAGACCTCCATAAGATTCGTGGTGGCGTCGATCTCCTCCCCTGGAGTGGTCCGATGTTTTTAGCTGCCATCCTCGCCTTGTCGGCTATGCCACCCTTTGGAATCTTCCGCAGTGAATTTCTCATCGTATCT
>JAKBHQ010000219.1 GCA_021836665.1 Thermoplasmata archaeon | reverse complement strand
GCAGGGATGAACGCCGAGAGCTGGTGCTCTCGACTTGTGTGTCTCCGCCTTGGCACTGGGTGGTCGTTTAGTCGGTATGGCCCCCAAAAAGAGACCAGACAGATCGGGCTGTGGAAAACTCGACCGAGCGCAATAGGTTGGCCAGGTGGGCCTCCCGGTGCTAGGTCAGTTTCGGCTGCTTGCCGCACAGGTGGCCTTTGGCCTTGGTGACACCCATGACCTCTATGCTCCCCGGCCTGCTGAGGTCAGCCTAAAACACCGCGACCATGGCCAGTAGGTTTAGCAGCAGCCGCCTGACCACGTAGGTGGGGTCGTCGACAGAATTTCCGAACTTAAGCAACACACCGCTAGAGGTGATCTCATCAGCGATGGGCCTGGCTTGGGGCAGGGACCGGGCGAGACGGTCGAACTAGGTGACCAGAAAGGCGTTGCGACCTCGAAAGGCGGCGAGCGCCTCTCAGAGGCACAGTCGTTCTCTTTTTGACTTTGTCAGGTCACGTTAAGCGTACATGAGTCGGAGGTAACGCCGAGGGCTATGTTGCCCTTAGCGCTGGGCAGTGATGCACTAGACCTCGGTGGTGTAACGGGCTTGCCTCATGGTGCCAATATTCGAATTCGACCTAATTGAACCAAAAAATAGTCCATCGGCGTGGGAACGGTGTCTGGCGGCTCTTGGTTGACCTTCCAAAAGATCCAATTACCCTCAAGTGATGGCAAATCAGACTGTTCCAAGCCCAGGTCTAACATCATTCATTCCTTCCACACGCAGCATAAGACTATCTTCAATCCTGGACCCGAAATCATGACCGGGACAGAACCTAAGTCGACTACTTGGCCCTATAGTTTGGGCAGGCTCGACAGAAAGGTCGCACTGGTCACGGGAGCTGGCTCGGACTCAGGGATAGGGTTCGCCACAGCGAAGCTCCTTGGCGAGCTCGGAGCCAAAGTAATCATCACATCCACAACCGATCGCATTCGACAGAGAACTACTGAGCTGACATCCTTGGGGATCGATGCGCTTGGCCTGGAAGCCGACCTAACAGACCCTGCAGAAGTCTCGAAGATTGTGAATCATGTCGGTCATGTCGACATCCTGATCAACAATGCTGGAATGGGTTCGCAGTTGACTGGTATAGATGCCGTGGCAAATCTCGAAGACCTCGTGATCGAGGACTGGCGTCAAGGGATCGCAAGAAACCTAAACACTGCAATCCTAACGACGTCGGCTGTTATTGGTTCAATGAAAAGGGCCGGTTGGGGAAGGATCGTCTTCGTCTCCTCAACCACAGGACCACTTATGTCCATGCCAGGCCAAGCCATCTACGCTTCGGCTAAGGCTGCAATAGTAGGCCTGATGCGCTCCGTGGCTCTTGAAGCGGCCCCCTCGAGGTCACGGTAAATGCGGTACTGCCAGGATGGATCCGGACGGGTTCGGCGACCGAACGAGAAATCGAGGCAGGACGGCGATCTCCAATCGGTAGGTCGGGAACCACTTTGGAAGTAGCGAGTCAAATAGCGGTCCTTTGTCTACCCGGGCTCTCCTACACAACCGGGTCTGTGCTGGTGGTCGATGGAGCGAACTCGATTCTCGAAGAGCGCTTATAACACCCAAATGTGACCACAGTCGCCGAACTATCTGCATCCGGACGTATGGCACCCTCAACCTACCTTGATGCCGACCTGAGAACTTGAAGGTTTAGCGGAAAGCTCGTTGAATTCGACCGACGGCAGATAACTTCCACTTGCGACATTCACGACCCGCATAACTAGGACTGGTGAGCCTGTCAACGTAGCTCGATCGTCGACGCGTTGAAGGCTGTAGGCTTGTGGGATGAAAGCCATTGTGTATTCACGTACCGGTAATTCTGACGTGCTGCATCTCATCGATCGCCCCACTCCAGAGCCTGGCCCTGGAGAAGTCCGGGTGCGCATAGTGGTCTCTGGCGTAAACCCCACCGACTGGAAGTCACGCCGAGGAACTCGGCCAGGCGAGGTCACACCTTTTGAACAAATGGTGCCAAACCAGGACGGTTCCGGAGTAGTAGATGCAATAGGCGTAGGAGTTACGTCACTCAAAATTGGCCAGCGAGTTTGGATCTGGGAGGCAGCCTGGGGACGCTCCGATGGCACCGCCCAGGAACAGGTAGTCCTTCCCGTCCGTCATGTTGTGGCTCTACCGGACACCGCCTCCTACGATCTCGGAGCCAGCCTCGGCATACCAGCTCTCACCGCCCACCGTTGCCTAACGGTGTCAGAGGGTTCACCGAAGCTCCTTCAACCAGGCGTCATGAAAGGAAATGTGGTACTGGTTTCCGGTGGGGCCGGCGCCGTCGGACATGCCGCAATTCAGCTCGCACGTTGGGCGGGGGCAACGGTGATCACTACGGTAAGTAATGAAGCGAAGGCCGAACTTGCCCGCTTGGCGGGTGCCGATCACGTCGTGAACTACCTCGACAAAAATGCGTCGGCCGTCATTCGCTCGTTAGCACCAAATGGTATCAACGCTATCATGGAGGTGAATCTTGCCGTTAACCACGAACTCGACATGAAGGTTACGGCCCCGGGGGCGACGGTGGCGATCTACGCAGCCTCAGCGGGGAGTGAGGTTTCTCTGCCTTTGCGAGACCACATGGTGCAAAATGCAAGATTCCAGTTTGTGTTTGTCTACACCGTGCCCGCTGAAGCCAAGGATGCCGCCGTTTCGGCGGTAAGCGCCGCCGTCGCTGATGGAGCGCTCTCTATAGGCGATACCTCTGGACTACCAACCGTCCGGTTCCCGCTGGAACAGACCGCAATGGCTCACGATGCGGTCGAAGGTGGCGCAATAGGAAAAGTGCTAATCGACGTCTCCAAACCCTGAAACAATGACCGGAAAAGCCCGGCGGTTGCTACAGATTGCTGCCACGTGTGAGCTACCGCAATCGAGGAGGTGCCCCTCCCCTCCCCAACTGTAACGCGCCATTTCGCAAAGAAAACTAGAACAGGATCTAGGGAACTTTGGCCGGGGCTCCTTATGGATTTGCTGCCCGAACCTGAACTTTGCTACAAGTTGGCCCTGCAGAAATGTCCAGCTAAAGCCACCCGGGTTTTACCAAATAAAATCTCTTCCAATGGACGACGACCTCTCCGATCAGTACATAGAGATTCACAATCCAAGTTCGCCGTATCAACAAAATTCAAATACAGTAAGGGGTTGCAACAGTTGTCGCAGTGATCCGCTATAACAAGATCTAATGAATCTACGTGAGTGGGCGCTGTCTCAAGGTATACACCCGCAGACGGTATATAGGTGGTATGGGGCAGGGAAGATGCCCGTGCCAACCCATCGCGTAGGCAACAAACTTATCCTTGTCGGAGACTTGGAATCCACACAAACCAAACAAGGCTCGACCGTGATTTATGCACGGGTATCGTCATCCGACCAAAAGTCAGACCTTGATCGACAGGTAGCGAGAGTCCTAACGTGGGCAGCCGAGAACGGATACAAGATCGACAAAGTTGTAACCGAGGTCGGCTCAGCGCTCAATGACCATCGTCGTCAGTTCCTGGCACTCTTGGGAGACTCAATCGTCTCTATCGCAAGACCACGTATATGCGTCGTGAAAACATCCATCAGGTGACTCGTCAACTGGTGGATACCTATGGCGAAATAAAGATCGAAGATCTCAATATC
>JAKBHQ010000408.1 GCA_021836665.1 Thermoplasmata archaeon | reverse complement strand
GTAATTGAGCTTGGCACTAACCGATTTGACGATAACAACCCAAATAATCGCTTGGCTGAATTTGAAACGACTCCGATATTTTCGACCTCGATTGATGGCTTAAATAAGGTAGTGGTGGCGAGGGACAACGAAAGTGCGTTCGAGTTAGCTTTAGACCGAACCATGAGGGCTGCTTCGGAAGTCGAAGCTCACCAGAAATGCGTTGGCGAAACCGCAACTAAAGGGGTAAAGCTTCCATTGGTGGTATCTACTAAACATGAGGCGCGGGTGGCTGCCGAACGCGTAGAGCGGTTCTTCTCGGAGGCTGGGGTTTCGGCTGAGCCTTCGCCTTGGAGAATGGTTGTTGTTCCAGCAAGTTTCAGCCCTAACGCCAAAGTTGCCATCGGCGAACTTTCGAGGAGCGAACCTCTGGAACTCAAGGTTGACGGAGTCCATTCGTCGCTTTCTAGCTCCAAAGAGGTTTATTTCAGACCGGCCCATGCTTTGTCCCTTGCGGAATGCGAAGAACTTGGCTGGCCAAGTTTTCTGGTGGCACTAAAGACCGATCGGGGAATGGCGCCATGCATTGAGGGATGCCCAATTGCAGAGACAAACGTTATTTCGCTCTTGGCGATCGATTTTTCGCTGGAGTCAAGGATCGAGTGCATGATAAGTGGTTGGAGGCCGGCCAACGGCGACGACCTGGGTGTTTTCGTAGCTGAGGCGGTTTTGGACGGTGGGCGAGCGGTTGATTCGGTCGAAGACGGCTACGCCAAGCTGGTGGGCGCTGCTAGGGATTTCGTCTCTGGGATGAGCACAAAGGACGATCTGAGAAGGGCCAGAACTCAATTCGAAGTAAGGGAGGCCGTCGCGACCGCTGCTATTAAATCTCTTGGAGCCGACAGAACTCATTTCGAGCACAAGTTGGCTGTTCAGAGGAGGGTTTTGGGACTGGGTTTGACGAGGGAATCTGAGGGTCTTTGCCTTTCACGTGAGAGGCGAGTTGAATTGGAAGTTGGAATCTGAGGTATTTATTTATGCAATCACCGTATGGAATGTAAATAAAACCCATTCTTGACGAATGCCTTTAAATATCTGGAAAATTTGTGTACCCTATTTATCGGTGCAGGCTGTGTGCCAGGTCGAGTATTCGTAGCTTTTGGCATGAATATCTTTTGGAGGGTGGAGTGAAGGTTCCTTTAAACGTTGGTGACTTTTTGCGCCGTGGTGCGGAGGTCTATCCAGATCGCTTGGCACTTGTCGACGATCCAGAGGCGAAGGGTACTTTGGGCAGACTGACGTACCGCCAACTGAATTCCAAAGTCAAGAATATGGCTAGGGTCTTGGAAGATATGGGCGTGGCCGTGGGGGACAGGGTAGCCCTCATAAGCCCTAATTCGGGTAAGTTCCTCGTCTCTTACTATGGAGTTAGCGGATATGGGCGGATTCTCGTTCCAGTGAACTATCGGCTCAATTCCGAGGAAGTCGAATACATAGTCGAGCATTCCGGTTCTCAAATAGTTCTTGTCGACCCAGAGTTCCAACACCTCGTTGCGGGCGTAAACGTGAAGTCGATAATTGTCCTCGACGGCATTGAGGATGCAGAACTCTTCGCCGATCTGGGGGACAAGCCAGAACCTACACCATGGGAGGGCGACGAGGACTTCACTTGCTCTATTAATTACACCTCTGGAACTACTGCTAGGCCCAAGGGTGTCCAGATGACCCATCGAAACGCCTGGCTAAATGCTGCTACATTCGGGTGGCACACGACGGTAACCGACCGCGACACTCTCCTGCATACACTTCCGATGTTCCACTGTAACGGGTGGGGCATGCCCTATGCAGTTACGGGCATGGGAGGAACCCACGTGATACAGCGCAAAATCGACGGCGAATCGATATTGGCTAACATTGAGAACGAAGGGGTAACCCTTGCCTGTGGTGCGCCAGCGGTATGGGCGGCGACACTCGACGCAGCGACCAAGAGAAGCGCTGCTAATAGGCCGATTCCCGGAAAGTCAACTATGAGGATAGTAATGGCCGGAGCTGCACCCCCATCAAAGACGATCGAAAGAGTTGAGACCGAGCTTGGATGGGAGTTCATACAGATCTATGGCTTGACCGAGACGTCTCCGGTCCTCACGGTAAATAGAACCCGCTCTGAATGGGATGATTTGACCGCCGAGGAGCGATCCAAACTGCTGTCACGAGCTGGAACTCCAGGTATCGGGACGCAGATCGAAATAGATTCGACCGGGGAAGTGCTAGCCAAGTCGAACGTGGTTTTCCAGGGATATTGGAACAATCCTGACGCAACCGCTGAAGCGATGGCGGGAGGATTCTTCCACACCGGAGATGGCGGGACAAAAGAAACTGGCTATTTGACCATCTCTGACCGGAAGAAAGACGTCATCATTACCGGTGGTGAAAATGTATCTTCGATTGAGGTAGAAGACGCACTATTCCAACACCCTGCGGTTGCCGAGGTTGCGGTAATTGGAGTTCCAGATGACAAATGGGGCGAAGCGATCAAGGCGCTCGTCGTGCTGAGGCCTGACGTCCAGGTTACCGAGCAAGAATTGATCGAGTTTTGTCGCGGTCGAATCGCTCACTATAAGTGCCCTCGATCCGTCGAGTTTCGTGACACCCTGGCCCGCACCGCAACTGGCAAGTTGCAGAAGTTTAAGCTTCGCTCCCCGTACTGGGAAGGCCGAACGAGAATGGTTAACTAGTACCTAAGCCGGATATCAGAGGTCGGTGATGAGCTTAAACTCTTCGCCGGCCTCTTTTTTGTTCCAGCGAAGTGAGACTGCCTCTGCTTGGTGCGCTACGGTATCGGCAAGTTGAGACATCGCAGCGTCTGATACCTCCCCAGAAATTCCCAGCGTACTTTCGTATTGCGACCGATGCTGAAGGAGTGCCGTTACCTTAGAGTCGAGGTAGTCCCCGGTGGTTTCGAAGTGATCTGGCTCGTCAGCTTCCCACAGGAGAAGCGCATTTGGTCGGTGCCTTGGTAGCTTATGTTCAGGGAAAAACAGCGGATCTCGTGCCGCGACTATCGAGTCACAGGTGATCCACCCGGCGTTTCGGTGGTCTGGGTGTAATCTGTACCGCTTGAACGGGTCGTGACCGAGGATTACTTCGGGCTTAATTCGTCTGATTAGGTAAGCAACTTCGGATCGTTCCTTTGGCGTTGACTCCAATTCCCCGTCGATTCTCCCGAGGAAATGTACTTCGGCGGAGGGCGAGATTGTCCTGGCAGCTTCGATTGCTTCAATCCTGCGTGTGTCGGCTAGTTCGCCCGCGTCCCTATGCTCGTCCCAAGTCCCCTTTGAACCATCAGTGAGAATTAGGTAGTGGATTTTGCAGTCTTCTCGAGCCCACTTAGCGAGTGTTCCACCGCAGCCAAATTCTATGTCGTCGGGATGTGCTCCAATTGCCAGGGCGATAGCTGGCGTCGGCATGTCAGCGGTGGTGGGTTGGTCTTGCACCTTTAGATAGGTTGCTAGGTTGGTCAAGTTCGGGTTCTCCTTTTATTTGCCGCAGTGCGGACTAGCTGGTCCATCAGCTTGAGGTAGTCGAAGCCACGCGACTGTGCCAAGTCCAGATCCTCGCGGTCGTCCAAGTCCAATGCCAGTAGCGGATCCTTCACCACCATTGGCGCCAGTGAGCGGCTAAAGGCCTCCCGGAGATGG
>JAKBHQ010000149.1 GCA_021836665.1 Thermoplasmata archaeon | reverse complement strand
ATCAATCCCGGCGATCTGATCTGACAGCTCCACGGTACCGAAGCTATGTCCAATCGGTGCTTCAAAAGCCTTTCCTCGATTGAAGCTCCCACGATTATCCAACTTGAATACGACTACGCCCGCTCTTGCCAAGAGTTGTGCCTGGAGATCTATAGTCATCGACCAGGAATCGACTACCGTCTGTGCCCTAGGTCCGCCATATACCGACACCACAAGGGGCCTTCCCTCCGTAACGCCATCGCTCGGAAGATATAGCCCTCCATAGAGCACAGTTTCGTCTTTGAGTGGCACCTCCATGAACTTAGGTGGTAGCAGTCCCAAAGAATCTGCCGTGGCGCTCTCAAAGGGAAGATCCCATATCCAGCTCCCGTCCATGGCGTAAAGGGCAGAGGTGAAGGAGCGCTCACGAGACGAGTTCTGCAGTAGAATATGCCCCCTACCAGCGCTCGACATAAATGCCTGGTTTGTTCCTGGCTCTACGCTCAGCCTCTTAATCGACAAACTATCCAAATCTACTGAATAAAGATGCCGCTCTAGGGGAGATTCTGTGGTGGAAAGAAAAAATACTTTCGATTCGTCGGCAGAGACACCGACCAGTTCGGTGACAGAAAACTCTCCCGAAGTCAATTGACGTAGATTGCCTCCGCAATCAAGAATCACCAGGTGCGAGAAACCGGATTCTTCGGAAGTAAAAAGAATCTCGCCGGAGCTAAGCGGAATTACATTTTCCGCAAGATTAACCCAGGGCTGCTCCCTCTGAAGATAGACAGAGGTCAGCTTGAGATCCTCTGGAGTGTAGAGATACCATTGGACCTCATCTTGTTTGCGATTCAATACAGCTATCCACAAATCGGAATTGGGAGTGAAACACACCCTTGCTAGGTAGCCGTCTCGAAGCGCAGGTATCTCAATCCACTCGATGGTCTGAACCGAATCTCGGTAGAGGCCGAGTCGAACAGAAGCGTTGTCCCCTCCCGCCAAGGGGTAACGATGACTTTCAAGCTCTGCTCCAGCTCCCGTATCGCGAACGATTGGAAATTCAGGGATAGGCGATTCGTCGACTTCCGTGAAGGCCACTAGCTGTCCGTCTGGCGAGCACCATAGCCCTTCTATTCGATCAAGTTCCTCTTGCGCCACGTATTCAGCTATCCCATAGCTTAAGCCTGCTTTGTCGTTGGACTCGATCAGAGCGATAGTCTCGCCACCAAAAAGTGATATTTTGAAAATTCCATCTCTTTTAATACCGAGCAGAAAAGCACTCGATCCAGCCTGGCGGACGCTCGAATAGCCAGCCGCACTTAGATCGAGGAGGATACTTTGATCAGCGGGATTAACCACAAGGAACTTACCTCCGAGGTTTAGGAGCAGATAAGTAGTCCCACTGGTTTCAATAAGTTCAAAATCGGAAAGTCCCCCCCAATTGAGACGTAACCTCTCCCGCCGAAGCTGCTCCTCCAGAGTAGGTTCGGATTCGACAAGACTTGAGTTAAATACGATGTTCAGGTCTTTGGATGCGATGTCGAGACAGTACAAAGAAAGTTCAGTTACCGTCGTTGGATACAAAAAGTAGAGTTTCTCACCCCACAAATCAAACTTAGGGGCTACTACGACCCGGCTACCAGGAAGGGGCCGTAAAGCGAGACTTGAAATGGACAGGGGAAACCCAAGATGAGTACTTTCAGGCATTATCCAAACTATACACGAACGCAAAATTCCGAACAGATATCGAATTTCTTTTGATTCACTCTAAGTATTTCACCTTGAAGCGATCCATGTAAAGTGCAATGGCAGCGACCGGCACCGGGAGTGCTTATGGCAATTCATGGGAATCTGTGAAAGGCAAACAAGCCGCATTAGGCTCCAACGAATCCGTTGACTCGCCAGATCAAAGATTTCTCGCCCATTTGAGCCATCTGCTAGCCACACCAGCCATAATTGGCTGAGATTGCATCTAAACACACATTGTGCCAATTCGAAGAGATGCCTTGCTACGCAGATCAAGCCTATTTTGTGCTAGTTCAAACTAGCCTAAGGTAGCCAATTAGCAGGCAAATTAGGCTGCTTCTAAGATGTCAGGAGAGGTGAACGGGATTGCGTCGAAGCGTTGAAGAGAATTCGTTCACCCGTTTTAGTAGGCTCCTCACTCCGCATTCCTGGGCGGTGATCCGCGTCTTAGTGGCTTCGGTGCTCTGGGGAATTTCAGGTACTGCGGCTCAAGAGCTATTCGTCCGATTCAAGATGGATCCAATGTGGCTTTTATGGTGCAGAATGCTTGCAGGTGGGTTGGTGCTGGTAGCGGCCCTTATTCTGCGAGGCAACCTCCCTCGACTGAAAACCTTGCTTGCATCCAAGCGAGATGTCTGGCACATGATCGTCTATGCGATCTTTGGCCTGGGTTTAGTGCAGATGACGTACCTATTGGGGATATCTGACGGGAATGCCGTAGCTGCTACCGTCCTTCAATTCTTAGCGCCAGTATTACTTAGCTTCTATCTCGCAATAAAGGCGGCAAAAGTTCCCCGCATCGGCGAGATGTTGACACTGATACTGGCCGTTGGCGGCACGGTTTTACTCCTGAGCAACGGGAAGCTAGGAACGTTGGTTGTACCTTTATCCGCGATAGGGTGGGGTCTCGGGTCGGCGGTGGCGTCAGCATTCAACACCTATTTTCCCACGAGGCTGATCAGAAGCTACGGCCCGATTCTCGTCGTGGCGACTGCGTCGGTGTTTGATGGGGTGGTCCTCGGACCCCTTGAAATTACCAAATCGCTTCCGCCCATGAATCAATTCGCAGATTTACTGCTGATTTTCATCGTCGTCTTCGGGACGGCCCTTCCTTGGGCACTTTTTCTTAGTTCACTGCCTCACCTGGCACCAGTGGAGGCAGTGGTGATCCTCGGAGCCGAACCGATTTCCTCTGCCGTGGTCGGTGTGAGCCTTTTAAATGCCCCTTTTGGGCCACTTGGCCTCCTCGGCGGATTAGCGACGATACTAGCTGTAGTCCAGCTCACAAGGTCGAAAGACCACGATCCGGTGAAGCCGCTCTTTTAAAATCACTACGAGACTCAAACCCGATTCGATCGTGTGATTATTCATAATGACCGATCCTTCGTCTTAGTTGATTGCAGACTTCGTCGGTCGACACAAAGGTAACCTTCCCTCAATCTCTGTCATTTGGCCATGACTGTCATGCCGAAGCAAAACACCCTTCGTCCCATTTTGATATTTAAACCGCTATCACTTTGCCCACTTCCCGGCCCGGAGTCGAGACATCTCCATAAGGGTCGCAGACACATCAGAGCTATCTCCGGTTTTGCCAAATGTTCCACGTTTAAATCGGAGGCCTCTTTTACAAACCTGACAAATGTCAGCGACGAAATATTTAGCCTATGAACATAGTTGTATATTACAAGTAGTCATAAATTCTAAGTAACTTCCGCTCCTTAGTGAGTGCTTATGGAGGTCGCATGGAACTACCAAAGAAGCAAATCTCTGCTGAAAACGTTCTCAAGCCCCTCTATGCCGCAGAGTTAACATTCGGCGCTACGGTCATAGTCTGTTCACTGATCCTGTTCGATCACTCAGTGTCGGTCTACGGAATCAGCTACTGGGGAATTCGACTCGAAACCGTACCCATATTGGTGATTGGCCTGATGGCGACTTCACTAATGCTCTTCCA
>JAKBHQ010000106.1 GCA_021836665.1 Thermoplasmata archaeon | reverse complement strand
AGTGGTTCTTTCAGGAGGATCAATCTTGCCTTCTTCTTCCCAGCGTCGAAGGGTGGCCGGATGAACGCCTAACTCTTTAGCAGCGGTGCCGATCGACACGAGTGAACCCATGTCTATATATGATAGATATTATTGTCGAGGATTGCTTAAGAATTAGCTAACTGTTTCTGAGCCCCTAAGGTCGTCTGCTGAAGCAAATTCCAGAGCAGCAGACTGAGGTAGCATCTGCTGGTGGGTCTTCTTACTTTCGTGCAACGTAGTTCACCTCCTTTCAAGGTTCACTTGGTCTGGTCAACCTGGGCTTGTGAGACCTTTCCTCAAGCCCCCGCCTTTAGGCGTGGGGTGGTTGACGCCGCAGCCCACCTTCAACTAATTCTTTAAATACTAAATGATACGTCGCCCTAAGCTCGGTATTTTCTTACCGGTTGCAAGGATGTTCTCTGCTTCCCACCTGGCCGATTGCTAAAACCATGCAGCGGCGGCTTCGCTGGAGACGGGCATGGATCGATTTCTCTGCTGAAGGGGAGTACTTGATGGTTCGAGTCGTTGGACAGCGTTTGGGTGGCCATACAGTATTCCTGCCATTCGACTTGAATATCTGGTCGAGCTTTGGAGTGAGTAGCGACCCTTCGAGGCCGGAAGGCTCCTGGGTAACCACACCGAGGGATTCTTGTTCGAATTTTTAGCGGTAATGATATTTTGCATTCAAGGGCGGAACAATTGATGTCGATCAAGATTTAGATAGCGTTGGCTTGAGCCGAACGGACAGACGTGAGTTCTATTTTCTCTAAAACTTTTGAGACTTATCTTGATGTATCGGACAGGGCAACGCTCTATCTAGACCCCGATGACAGGATCGCATGGGCCAATAGGGCCTGTACTGAAATTTTCGGAATGGCTGTCGAAGATCTTCTCGGGAGACCCATTGAGTATTTGAGCAAGAATCCGATCGATCGATCCGTCTTGCGCCCACAGACCAGTATCTATCAAATGCGACATGCTACCGGCCTACTGAGGGACGTACTGGTTACCACTGTGAACCTCGGCGAGCAGGGGTGGATGCTCGAGCTCAGGACCTCCTCGATCGATCAGTTCACAACCGAGGCTGGAGTCTATGAAAAGAGATTGCGTGCACTTTCCGATGAAGTTCCGGTGGGAATCTTCTTCTCTGAGGTAGGGCTTCGCCTCTATTACATAAACACTCGGCTAACCGAGATCTTTGAGGTGCCAGCGGGTCGGATATATGGGATAGGCTGGCTGGACTTCTTCTCGACTGAAGATAGGGCTAAGGTAGAAAGCGCAGCCACAAGGGCGCTCAAGGGCGAGAGAAGCTACGTAGTCGCCAATTTAAATACCGGTACCGGTCGAGTGGCCCAAGTGACTTTGAATTTTCGAAACATCTCTACCGACCGAGGTGCAACGGGGTTTGTCGGAACTATCGAGGACGTCACCGACCAGATCGCAGCGGAGGAGCGGCTTACATTTGCAGCCACCCATGATCCTTTGACTGGTCTTCCTAACAGGGAAGCGATGGACCTTACCCTCGCCAGACACTTCTCGACCGTAGGCAAGGAGAAGTCATCTCTAATGATGGCTTTTTGCGACTTAGATGATTTCAAGACCGTAAATGATACCCTTGGGCACGTAGCGGGGGATCGACTCCTGATCGAAATAGCCAAGCGCTTGCAACGGATTTGCTCCGAAGACCAGCAGGTATTCCGGTATGCCGGCGACGAATTTATCGTTTTATGTAAGGGCATTACCACAGATTCCGAAGCCAAAAAGATCCTTGGAGATTTCCAGCGCTGCCTGGAGCTGCCCATCTACCTTGCATCTACTCAGATCCAGATTTCGGCATCCTTCGGATACGCGGTATTTAGGTCAAAAGTTGACATTGATGAGATGATAACCAAAGTGGATCGCGAAATGTACAGGAACAAGGCCGCCAAGAAGGACCTAGTATTTCAGAGGCCAGGGATTGAACTGTGAAAACTATCGAGATTGACCTCAAGGAGGTCGAGGCCCTTGGTTCTCGAAGGGCGGTAGCCTTCGGGGTCGTTTCGCTTATAAACGACGAGAAATCTGAGAATAAAGACATTGCCAGGGTCGCAAACTCCGATCCAAATCTGTCGGCAAATATTCTTAGGATGGCGAACTCCGCTTACTATGGATTGTCTGGCCATGTTGATGACCTACAATTCGCAATTTCTGTTATTGGCTTTGGAACGGTCAGATTCTTGGCTACTGCCGCTGTGCTCCAGGACTTTGTTCCGATTTCAAAGGAGGCCTGGCAGAGGTATCTTGCCACCGCAGGTGCCGCAGTTCATCTTGCCCCTCACTTTGATGTCGATCCATCGGCGGCTTTGAATGGTGGGATTACGCTAGACATCGGTGAATTGGTGATCGCCAAGCAGGATCCCTACGGTTATATTTCGAGGTTGCGTGAGCTTGAAAAGCTACCCTTGCATGATCGCTCCTCGGCGGCAGTGGAGATGGAAACCAAGGCGTATGGGATTTCGCATCCGGGAATACTCGCCAGGGTACTTAGATCATGGAAGTTTCCCCAGGACCTCTACGAGGCAGTGGAGCAACATCACCTCGAATATGAACCGGATGAACCCCTTGCACGAGTTTTGCGATATGCGGCGAGATTTTCGGAGATAATTCTGAATGGTAGCGGCGAGTCAGGTATGGATGCGATATCCGTGGCTGAAATAAGCGACCATTCCAGGATTATTGCGGGTGCAAGGAACTTTATGGACCAAATGTCTCACCAGGGGATTGCTGGAAGATTTAGCTGATCGACTCCGAGGAAGTGTCGCTAATTCTGACCTTGCGGCAATGGCGTAATCTAAGACCAGCGGAGGGCACCTTTCCACCGACTGGTTGGTGGACAAATCATGCGCATGGCCAAAAAAAGGTGCGGCAATATATGTTGGTCGTGACAGGACCCTGTTGGAAATCTCCAGCGGAGGTCTACGCTGAAGCTGTTGGAACGACCGTCGAGCGCGCCGAGCCTCGACTTTTCGATTCAATGCGAGCGTTGCTGGTCGAGTTGTCGCGACCGGATTCTTTTATTTTGGAACTCTGGTCGCTCCATGCTGCTCTTGTAAGACGGTAACTGGCTTAGTGGAGGAATGCTGGACCCGCTCCTTAGCAGTGCGAGACAACATATGGAGATACAGTCGAATCGAGGCGGGACTCTGTTTTGATAATACTCGACGAACAATTCCGTGATCACCGCCGTTTTGAGCGTACTTACTTCGAAATGGCGATCTCCTTTAAGACGAGACCCACTTCGGGATGTGTCATCTAACCCGTCTTGTGCATTACCCGACCCTCCTCAGGAGATTTCGACTGTCTCACAAGGTGATTCACAAGGCGATTCACAGTGTGCGAAGTGCGGTTGTTGTAGAAGACATTAATTTGGTGTTCAAGATTATTGACTCTTCGGATTTTAGTAGGGTCGAGCCGATTCCAAAAGGTCCCAATTCACCCTTCCGGCATATAGAAGAGCTCTAATCCTGAAGTTACGGAAGTTGACAAAGCCAAAAGCGATTCGTTTGGTTCTCTTGATGAGATTGTTCATCGCTTCAGTAGGTGCGTTGCTGACCTGGGAGCAGTGCCAGGCGACTATTTCCTTCTTCCACTTCTTGAGGGTTCGACTCAGCGATCGTACTTCTACTGGAT
>JAKBHQ010000116.1 GCA_021836665.1 Thermoplasmata archaeon | reverse complement strand
GTCGAGCAATCGAATCAACGAGCTTAGGGAGGTGACGAGCTTAGGGAGGTGACGAGCTTAGGGAGGTGACGAGGCCACATGTTAGGCTCGCACTTTTTAGCCCAAATGCAGAATACCTTCCTGAACCGGTAGGTCTTTCCTGGCTTCCGGGTGAAATGCGGCGGTGCGCTTGGTTTACCGTCACTTTGGAATCCAAAGTTAGCGTCGATGCGGCATTTCGATCAGCTTTAGTGGGCCGACATAGTTTACGGCCGTGGTGCCGGGCCCTCGAGTCTGGGAATCTGCTTTAGGATCTGGCCTCGGAAACCGGTGTAGCATTTCGTCAAAGGTCTTTAATCGCCCTTGATCCCGTAAATCTAATTTCCAAAGGCAGTTAGATGGATTTCTCTCCTATGGCATTGGGACGAAATAGAGGCGTAAAGGCTGCGCCGCGTTCGTTTCTAGCAGAACCTCGAAATCAAAGACCCTGGTAGTTATATATCGTTATCTTGTAGTCAAGTAACCCTTGATTTAGGGGTGGACGCAATCCATCGAAACTAACTCATTCTCGACCCACCAGTAACACCCGTAAAACAGGTTGTCTTGTGACCTCCTTGGGCTAGCAGAAACCAGAGAGGACAGGTGCATCCTTCAAGGGGAATGCGGATATCGCATTCGGGCAACTAGACCCACCTTCCGACGTAACTGACACTGACATTCCTCTCACATGGACCACAAGAGTAGTAATTCGTGAATTCGCCAGGCTCAAAGCTGCCACGCTTATATAAACGTATCTGCGATTACAGCCTGACTCTGAATCCGCCCCTTGTGCCGAGGGAAATTGCGAGATCTTCGAGGTGTGGCTATGATCCCCTTCGTTAGCTGTGAAACGGCCGATTACCCATACACTCCGGAGGTCTCGATGTTCCACGATATCCCGTTCGAAGTCCTCGAGCGCATGCGTGAGCTCGAACGGCGTGACGAGATCGACCGTACCGACGGCACTCCACGCCTCGACCGGCTCCGCCAAATTCCCGAGGAAACGGGACGCTTTATCGCCCTCTGGGCGGCTTCGGCCCCGGAGGGCGCAGTGATTGAAATAGGGACCAGTGCAGGATACTCGGCTCTCTGGTTGTCGCTTGCCTGCCGAGCGATGGAACGTACGCTTACAACGTTTGAAGTCCTTGCGGGTAAAGCGGCTATGGCGCGCCAGACCTTTTTGCAAGCCGGTGTAGAAGAGGTGATTACGCTCGTCGAAGGCGATTTTCTCGATCACGTGCACGGGATCGGCTCCATTGGGTTTTGTTTCCTTGATGCAGAGAAAGAGGCATACGCTGCCTGTTACGATTCCGTCGTACCTCGCCTTGTCCCTGGCGGTCTCTTGATAGCAGACAACGCAATCAATCACCGGGAGACGCTTCAACCTATGATCGATGCCGCCCTTAATGACGAGCGTGTAGATGCCCTCGTGGTTCCAATCGGCAAAGGAGAGCTGGTTTGTCGACGGAGAGCTTGACCTTCGCAGTGACATTACTTTTTTTGGCCGTGATCTTCTGTGGGTTTAGGGATATCCGCTCCAGAAAACCTAGGCATTGCTAGGTATCCTTTTATTTTCGCTCTCCAGCCGCTGAGTCTCCCCCAACTACACCGTCTGCTTGGGACTCTGACCGGACTTCCGGAGATAATTGACACTTTTAGAGGTCCGCCATGACAGAATCCCTGGTCAGAGCGGTTTGGGTTCTCAAAAATACTGAAAAGCAAAGGCACACGCCTGGCAGCCTGAGCTGTGAAAGGGGGCCATAAAACCGGTGTGTACTTACATGAATCCAGTCGTCGGAACAAAGATGGTTCGAAGGTCACCTATCTACAGTTGGCCCATAACGAACGCCACCCAAAAACTGGCGTGCCTATGGCACGGGTCATCCATAACTTCGGTCGCAGAGACGAGTCGCCTTAGTGCTTCCTTGTCTTACGCCGAATTCGGCGTAAGACAAGGAATGGACCTTCCGAGTTGACGGAGACAGCCGAGTTGACGGAGACAGCCGAGTTGACGGAGACAGCCGAGTTGACGGAGACAGCCGAGTTGACGGAGACAGCCGAGTTGACGGAGACAGGGTGACATGCAGTTTTTCAGAGTGAATGCTCTTCGATGGAAAGATTGGTACGCCACGACCTCGGCTGGAGGCTATCATTTCTGAGCAACACTGCGCTGTATTCGTAGTTGGGATTGGTGTTGATAGGACCAAACTTGGAGAAGGTATCGGCCCTGCGCTCAACTTGCTAGCTCCAAAGGGGATCCTAGCCGGAGGGACTGTTGAAGTAATCGGCATTCTCGGGCTCAACACGGTCTCAGACATGGAGGCAGCTACCTTCGATGCCCAACCTCAACGGCGACAACTCGGCTTGGCAGAATACAAAGCAGAAAGGAGGGCTTTATCTTGCCTTAGTTGGGTGAGATAAAGTTGACTAATGCTAAAAATTGATGAGAACTGGACCTGGGATTTTTGGATTGCAGATAATGGCGAGGAATACCATGTCTATTTCCTTAAGGCTTCAAAACTATACAAAGACCCCCTTACCCGGCACGATGTTATTCGTAACCCTGATGGCCGCCAAAAACGCAGTTCGATCGGCCATGCCGTATCGAAAGATCTAGCTTCTTGGCATGTGTTTCCCGATGTCTTGAGTCATGGGAGTGATGGGCAGTTTGATGATCTGGCAACTTGGACTGGTTCCGTTGTCAAAGGACCAGACGGGACTTGGTACATGTTTTACACCGGGATAGCGTCTGAAAGTGAGGGAAAGATCGAGCGAATAGGGTTCGCCACATCTGAAAACCTATTTGACTGGACAAAGCGGTACGATCTTGGGCTGGTCGAAGCTGATCCAACCTGGTATGAAAAATACGGAGATTCTGACTGGCCAAACGAGACATGGAGAGACCCATGGGTGTTTCCTGACCCAAATGGCGAGGGTTGGCACATGTATATCACTGCACGTTCTCGGATTGGTCCGGTTGACGATCGGGGGGTCGTTGGCCACGCAGTGTCTCGGGATTTGAAGAATTGGGAGGTGAGGCCCCCATTGAGTGAGTCCGGCGGAGGGTTTGGCAATTGTGAGGTGACTCAAATAAACCTAGTCGAGGGCCGACCGATCCTACTCTTCTCGTGCCTCAGGCGGGAGTTTTCGGATAAGCGGCGTAGGCAAGGGAAAAAGGGCGGCGGCAAAGGAGGGGTGTGGGCGCTTCCATGTGAAAACGTGTTAGGGCCTTTTGATATTGCCAGCGCGCAACTTCTCACCAACGATCATTTATATTCAGGTCGACTGGTAGCTAAGCACGACGGTAGCTGGGCGCTTTTAGCTTTTATAAATGAGCGGAAACATAAATTTGTTGGAGGCCTTAGCGACCCGCTGAAATTTTGCCTGCGGTCCGACGGTTCGTTTGAGCTTGAGAAGTTCAAATAAGCTAGTAGTAATGGCGCTAGGGAGGACAGCTTTCTTAGCGACCCCCGGGGCTGATGGATATTCCCGCTCTTTCGCGATTCGTTCTTCGGTCTTTCGCGACTACTCCTAACGGAATCTTGCGCGACTGGTTCCTGAGTCTTTCGCGATTCCCTTACGTTTCGTGAACTCCTTTCGTTGGTGAAGCCTCTTCCTCCGGCGAAACAGAGAGATTTTGATCTCCACGCCGTCGTATGGAATCCCCAGCGAAAGA
>JAKBHQ010000242.1 GCA_021836665.1 Thermoplasmata archaeon | reverse complement strand
AGCTGAGCCATTGGGGGGGCGCTCAGCTGAGGACGAGTCGCTTTAGCGACAGGGGTGAACCGGCAGGGGGGTCCGGTTTGCCCTTATTCGATTTAAAGGGCCAGTTTCCGCTCCTTGCCACGTCTTTGGCAGATTGATGGGTACTTTCAAAAAGCACGGGCAAAAAGGACCTCTTCTCAAGCCTAAAGTTCACCTCCCATACCTTGTGAAATGGCTATTGTCACAAACTAGGACGGTCAGCCCAGATTTTTTTGTCGACTCAAAGAGCCAGAGGACCTCAGGGTGGGTGATTCTGTTCGCCTTAGTGGGTAATAAACCCAGGCTGAGTTAATTTGATTTAGCGTGGTGAGCGATGGGTTCGAGTCGAAAGCGAACCGATAACTAAATCGTCGTTCAGGACCACCGGGCGGAGGTTAGCTCTACTGACTAATTAGATGCCAGCTGATCAGGTGGCATCTTGCGAGGATTCGTGGATTTAGCTCGGTATATTGTACCGATGGTCGCTGATCAAATAACCTGCCTCGCTCTGCCCGCACTCCGTTTTCCCTCATTTGCTCTGAAGGTGAAGATCTCTGACTAGCTCTGAAAAAATAAGTAGTCGGCCGACCCGAATCGCAAGGTTAGCCCTTGATACCCTGGTGCCGTGGCTGGTTGCTTCGGTCCTGTACGTCGCGTTCGTCGACCGAGGTGGCGTGAATGTGCCATTTTCTGATGATTGGAGCATGATAGCACTTCTCCAAGGGGATATCTCGCATCAGTTGGGACTGTCGGCCCTGTGGGCGCAACATAACGAAAACCGGATGATAATACCTAATTTAATCTTTCTCTATGTTGCTCGTCACGCAAGGGATTTTGAGGTCGTGATGATGCGCTTGGGTGCGATTATGTTTTGTGTCGGCAACTTGTTGGTCCTATTAGCCATTAGGACCCGGAGCGAAGTTAACTCCTGGCTCGCTTCTGGTGTCAACTTCGTGGCAACCGGACTCACTTTAGTGGGTCTTTTCAGCCTGGCCGCAGTCGAGAATATTTTCTGGGCTTTCCAATTCGCCTGGTTCTTTATCTACGCGCTTTCAGCCCTGGCAATTCTGATGATTGTCTACTTTGAACGGAGGGGATTCCCGCTAAAGAGGACGCTAGTTTCGCTAATAGCGATCGCCGTAGTCGCTTCGATCTCGTCGTCTCAGGGACTATTCGTGTTTATCTCCGAAGGGGCCGCAATTCTCTTTTTCGCGCTTGCGAAGTCAGATCGAGGAGAGAGACGCCACTATTTGCTGGTCGCCTTTGGAGTTTTGGCCTCCTTTGTCGTCACTGCGGGGATATATTTCTACAATCTGAATTTTGCGCAAATTACCGCGGCACCCTCTCGACACAACGGCATAGCGTACCTCTACGAATACTTCACTACCGTGGCGACCACTTACAGCTTTGGCTTGACTCATCATGGGTCGGTGCTCGCTCGGGACGCAGTCAGTTGTATCTACTTGGTTATCATCGTTGTCACACTTGCTCGATTTCTCCGCTACCGCGCCCTGCCCGATCCGGTCGTGGTATTTTTTGTAACCTTTGCGGTGATCTTCGAATTGGCCGTAACGATGTCGCGTCATCAATTTGGGCTAACCCAGGGTGCGTCGTCACGTTATGCGCTCTACTTCTTGCCGGCGGTAGGGGTCCTACCCCTGTTGGTACAGGGTTGGCTCCGACGATCGGGCCCCGAGCGAACTCCAAGGGGCCACTTTAGTATTGACGCAATTAACTTCCGATCGCCGATGGCCACCGTCGCCCGCCTCGGATTGCTGGGGCTCGTCGCCTTTACCTGCTACAAGGTCGACACTAACTTTGGTATCCCGGCCGCCAAGGCTATCAAGGCTCAACGAATGGTGGCGGCAGCCCAGGTAAAAGAGTATCCGAAGTGGAATGCCCAGGAGGTCAGGCTCTACCTCTACCCCTCTTCCCGCTTTATCGCCCCCTACGTTCTATTCTTCCAAAGGTACGAATCGGGCTTTACCAAAGGTTGACGTCGGACCTCGGGTGGGCGAGAGATCGCTAAAGGCCCATCCGATGATTCGACATCTTAAATCGTTCCGTTCGCTACCGCCTGTGATATCCAAGGAATCACTACGTCGAGCATCTCTTCGAGGGAAGTGGTGGCGCTAAAGCCGAGCACTTTTTTGGCCTTATCTACCGCAGGGATCCTCCGTTGGACGTCGTACTGGAATGGCTCATCCTCTACGTAGCGAAGTAAAGAGCCATCCTTGTGGATCTTGCTCCAGATCAGCTGGGCTAGTTCCAGCACCGTCGTGCTCTGGTCCGTCGACAGGTTGAAGTCGTCGTTGATGGCATTTTTGGATTCCATCGCTAAGACGATCCCCTTGGCTAGGTCTACCCCATAGGTGTAGTGGCGGATCTGTGATCCGTTTCCCAGGATGTGGAGGGGATCCTGACCCTTGAGGACCTTCTGGACGAGGTCCGGTACGACGTGACTCATCGCAAGGGTGACGTTTCCGCTCTGGACCTCCACGTCAGAGAGTGCCCTCGACTCCCCAATCCCGACGCAGTTGAAGGGGCGACAGATTGTGTAGGGCAGACCGTACTGGTCGTGGGCGGCTTTGGCGAAGTACTCTACTGCGAGTTTTTGAAAGCCGTAGGAGGAGAGCGGAGGGGGAACCTCAAGCTGCTGCCCTTCGTAACTGGGCCAAGTGTTTGCAGATTCGAAGACCATCGAAGAGGAGAGGTAGGTGACCTTGCGGAGTCGACCGCCTTTGTGGGCCTTGATCGCAGCGTCACAGGTCGAGGCGATGATTCGTTCGTTGGTCGCCAACAGGTCATAAGCGAAGGTGTGAAAGTAGGAGATTCCGCCGATCATTGCGGCCCCGGCGATTAGCTGATCTGCGTCGGCGCAGAGTTCCGCCATCAGATCGGTGTCGCGCACGTCCGCCTCTACGAAGTGATAATTCGGATGCGTATCGTATGACTTGACCACTTTGCCGTATTTTGAGTAGTTGTCGATGCCGATGACTTCATACCCCTTAGAGAGCAGCTCCTCGACCACATACCCACCTATGAAGCCCGCCGATCCAGTTACAAGTACTCGTTCCACGTGTTCCTTTCTACTGCCGTTTTAGAATAGTTAAATGAGGACCTGAGGCGGTCCCCGCATTCGAGCGCACTACTTCCCCAGGCCGAATGCGTAGAGGTACCACTTGAGATAGCGTGGTAGCCACTCACTTAGTCGAAATTTAGATATCCCGTCGGTCCGCTCGAGCCAGATCGTGGGGACCTCGGCAACCGGTAGGCGTAGACGCCTAGCCTTTGCGACAAGTTCCAGCCCGACCTCAAAACCACGATCCGATTCGATGCCCACGGACTCTACAAAGGGCTTTGAATAGGCCTTAAATGAGTTCGTCGCATCCCAAGTTCCGATCCTGGCAAATAACCCGAGGGTTATGCCGGCGGTGCGGGAGAGGATACTTTTGAAAAAAGGTGCGCCTATCTGCTGGCCGCCTCGCGAATACCTCGAGGCGGCGGCGACTACTACGCCACGCTCTACGAGACGGACCATCTCTTCGATCTGGTGTGGGTCATCGCAGCCATCGGCCATCGTGACGACGACTATATCAGAGCTGGCCTGACTAAATCCGTATCGGATCGCCTTAGCGGGACCCCGCCCCAGGTCATTAATGGCTACCCGGATCCTTTGAT
>JAKBHQ010000176.1 GCA_021836665.1 Thermoplasmata archaeon | reverse complement strand
CGATCGTCAAAGCCGACATCGCCCTCCATAAGTTTTCGCACTGAAACGATTGGGGACTTGTCTTCGAGAAACTTCCGAACTGATTTTCTAAGTTCGTCCTGCTCCTCTGTGAAAGCGAAGTTCATCCTCTCCTCCAGTTACCATGGCCCGACATCCAACTTAAATATGGCCTAATCTTGTCTAATGGGCAATCGCTAAAACCCATTCAATATCGATAAGCCGAACAGAGAAAGAAGCTATCACAGAGATGGACCAAAGGAGCTTCACCCACGAAATCGAAATTGAAGATCTATTGATCTATCGGTTCGTCGTAGGACCGATTGCTAACAATGTTTATATAGTGCGCTCCAAAAGTACCGGAGAATCAGTACTGATCGATGCGGCCAACGAACACGAAAAACTGCTTGAGGTTGCCCAAGATCTAGGGGTCAAACTGGTCTTGGAGACCCACGGCCACTGGGACCACATCGGGGCGGTGAGTGAGGTTCGAGACGCTGGTTACGAAGTATACGTAGCCAAAGAGGATGCGAAACTCCTGCCTAGCTACGATCAGCTCCTTAATCATGAAGAGGTGATTGAGGTGGGCGGGCTAAGAATAAAACAGATCTGGACACCCGGCCATACCCCCGGCAGCTACAGCTTCGCCGTCGAAGGATATCCAGTCCTATTTACCGGCGATACCCTGTTCCCTGGCGGACCCGGGACCACCGCCCTTGAAGGTGGAGACTTTTCGGCGATAATAAGGTCAATAGAAGAGGAGATATTCTCCAAGTTCGCCGGTGAAACAGTAATACTTCCCGGACATGGCGAGTCGAGCACAATCGCAAATGAAGCACCAAATCTACAAAGCTGGATAGATCGAGGCTGGTGAGTTAGAAGGCTAGCTGCTCTTGATGTGAGAAGCGGGTTGGACCAGCTGGTCCAACTCATCTAGTTTGCCTGGGGAATTTAGTCTTTATTCGCTTAATGCAGAAGTCTACGGTACTAGGTTTTTCCTAATGGAAGCCTTTGCAGCGAAGAACGATCAAAGCCAAACAAAGAGTCAATTGGAACTTATTTTTTCAAGAAAATCTACTGGGCGCCTTGTGGAACCTGCTCCTAATTCTCAAGAACTGCTCGACATCCTCCAGGCCGGGGCATCGGCTCCAGATCACGACTCGCTTAGGGCGACCAGATTTATAGTGTTCACTGGCGAGGACAAGGACCACTTCGGCGAGTTTCTGGCTCAGCGGCTCACCGATCGCCTGGCGGCCAAGGAGGCGACCCCGACCGAAGGACAACTTAATAAGGAACGCACCAAGCTTGACCGGGCACCCTTAGTCATCGCCGTTGGTGTAAAATACGCCCACGAGACCAAAATCCCCGAATTAGAGCAGTACGCTTCGGCGGCGGCATCGTGCGAAAACATACTCCTCGCAGCTACCGCACTCGGCTATGGGTCGATGTGGAGAACCGGTGAGATTTGCTACGACCCAGGGGTCAAGGAGGCCTTGGGCCTCCAAAGCACCGACCAGATAGTGGCCTGGCTCTATATCGGTTCATATCGCCCCGATCAGCCCCTAGAACCGGCCAAGAGCTATTCCTTGGAGGAAGTAGTCAGCTACTACAACCGCTAGACGCTGCGAAGTTACACATCCCAAAAAATTGGCCCACTCGACAAGATTTCCAGCTCAACTTTAGGCGTATTGTTGAGCTAGCGCAGAAATTAGCGTCTTCTAGCAAAAGAGTGTTTCTACTACGGCGATAGTGCTAATAGGATGTTGGGATGAGTTCCAAGTTGTTCGAAGTAAAAGGGCTCCACGTAAGGGCCGACGCCACACCGATTCTAAAGGGCTTCGACCTTTCCGTTTCCCAAGGCGAGCTTCACGTGATCATGGGTCCCAATGGGTCAGGCAAGACGACGCTGGCTTCAACCCTGCTCGGTAGTCCTAAGTATGAGGTTACCGCTGGTTCAATAAATTTCAAGGGTGAGGATATCACCGCTTGGCCAACGGACGTCCGGGCGAAGGCGGGCCTTTTTTTAGCATTCCAATACCCTGAAGAGATCACCGGCGTCTCGGTGATCCAGTTCTTGCGCCAAGCGATGTCGGCCAGAAAAGGTACGGACATCTCGGCTCTCGAGGTGCGCTTCTTACTCAATGAGTGGATGGAACGGCTGGGGATGGACCCAAGCTTCGCACAAAGGCACCTCAACCAAGGCTTTTCTGGCGGGGAGAAGAAGCGAAACGAAGTCTTGCAGATGGCGCTTTTAGAGCCCGAAGTGGCGATTCTCGACGAAACCGACTCGGGTCTCGACATTGACGCTCTCAAGATCGTCGCTCAAGGGATCGAGGCGACCAGGGAACGAAATCCAGACGTTGCAGTGGTGTTGGTTACGCACTATCAGAGGATCTTGGACCTACTCAAGGTTGACACGGTGCACGTCATGGTGGATGGCAGGATCGTCGAATCGGCGGGTCCTGAATTAGCAGAGGTTCTCGAGGCAGAGGGTTACGCAAGGTGGACAGTTTGAGTACGACTGAGATAGACCAGATGGACAGGGTCGGCAACCGGACTGTCGCCGATATCAGGAAGGACTTCCCGATCTATCGTAGGGAGCGGGACTCTGCTTTTGTCTTTTTGGATTCCGGTGCGTCTTCCCAAAAGCCGACTGCGGTCTTGGATGCAATGGATACCTACTACTCGACGACCCATGCGAATGTCCATCGCGGAGTATACGCCATCGCCGAGAGAGCCACGGAGCTCTACGAAAATGCGAGGGTGACACTAGGGAAATTCATTGGCGCCCCAAAACCCGCTCGCGAGATCGTCTTTACAAAGAATGCTACCGAAGCGATAAACCTCGCAGCGTACTCTCTGGCGCACAGCGTCCTGACGAACAAATCAGTCGTAGTCCTCACCGAAATGGAGCACCACGCCAACCTAGTTCCTTGGATGATCCTTAAAGAGCAGGTGGGCTTCGAGATTCGTTATATTCCATTTGACGCTGATGGATTCTTAGATCTATCGCACCTCGATGAGATTCTCGATGGCTCATCAATAGTCGCAGCTACCATGGCTTCCAACGTCTTTGGGACCCTAACGCCAATCAAAGAGCTGGCCGAAGCGGCACACTCCAAGGGTGCGATCTTCTTGGCAGATGGTGCACAGTATGTACCCCACTACAAAATAGACGTCAAGGAACTTGGGATAGACCTCCTCGCAATGACCGGGCACAAGATGCTCGGACCGACTGGAATTGGCGCCCTTTGGGGCCGTGAGGAACTTCTCAAGAAGATGCCGCCATTCATGGGAGGTGGCGACATGATTGAGGACGTTCGCCTCGACGGTTTCACTCCGAATGAAGTCCCCTACAAGTTCGAAGCCGGGACCCCACCGATTGCGGAGGCGATCGGCCTCGCCGAAGCGGTTCGATACCTCGAAACCATCAAGATGGACCAAATCAGGCTCCACGAAGAATCGCTTTTAGACTACGCATTAAAGGCTATCGGAGAGAACTTCGGGAGCAGCGTGCGAGTCTATGGCCCGACGGACGCGACCAAAAAGGGTGGGGTTATCTCATTCACCATGGAAGGTGTTCACCCACACGATCTGAGCCAGATTCTAGACCAGTCAGGGGTATGTGTCAGAGCCGGTCACCACTGTGCCAAACCAGTCATGAAGCGCTTAGGCGTTGGTGCGACTGCGCGAGCTTCGTTTTA
>JAKBHQ010000464.1 GCA_021836665.1 Thermoplasmata archaeon | reverse complement strand
GAAGGTGGTTACACCCCCACCGGCACAGCCTGGACGATGACGTTGTCGGCATAGGAGCCTCCTACACCAGGGATCTCGCGAAACGGACCACCACAGGTGACGAGGGCAAGGCGTGGAGGTCCATGGTTGGAGAACAGCCATGAATGGACCACCGTATTGGGAGAGAGTACCGGTTTGGTGGTGATGCGCCAGGTGCTCATCCGTCCTTGCCAGTTGAGGATCACCGTATCTCCAGGAACGAGTTCACCGATCGCTCCAAGGGCTCCCTCGCCCTGGCCCGCCCAGTTCACGTGACCAGCCAACAGGGTGATCCCTGAGTGTCCAGGGGTTGGGGTCTGTTCGTCCCAACCGACGTTGTGGACATCGGGCGGGATGATGAGTGAACCATTTACGGGTCCCTCGGCCAGGATAGGGGCGGAGACGCCAAGGGCTGGGATAGAGATCGTGGCTACCTCATTGGGAAGGGTTGGGTTCCAGGGGACACGGGTGGCTGAATGAGGGGCTGAGGTTGGGTTCTTAGCAAGGCGAATGGCCCGTTGGTGATCGTGATAGGTGATGCGAGCGATCTTGGCAGCAGGAGAGTCATGTATTCCCACATAGGTCAAGACTCCCCCACAGACGATTACAAGAGTTGCGCCAAGGGAAACGAGACCACGTCGAGTGAGAAGACCGAGTGCTCGGCTCTTGGACCTAGAACTCCTATGCAGCCTCGTTGGGATCACCACTTGCTCGTCGCCTCTTGCGCTCAAGTGCTAGGTAGCCATGACCGGCGAGACCAACTCCGCCGATGGCCAGTCCCAACGGCAGAGCATTGGTGGTCGATGCTGGGGGCGTGGGGGGGCCGGTTGAGATGAAACTTGGAGTGAGAGGAGTGGTCGTCGACGAAGAAGGAGTAGTGGTCGTCGATGAGGAAGTAGTGGTCGTCGACGAAGAAGAAGGAGTGGTAGTGGTCGACGAAGAAGAAGGAGTGGTAGTGGTCGACGAAGAAGAAGGAGTGGTAGTGGTCGTCGATGAGGAAGTAGTGGGAGTCGACGAGGTGAGACAGACGGGATTCGTAATCGTGTTGGATTCGAGCGTGACGGCACCATTTCGCGCCAATAGACGGCCGTTAATCGTCGCGCCGGTATTCGCAGTGATGGAGGTCAGTGCCAACACGGTGCCTTGAAAAGAAGATCCAGTTCCGAGAGTTGCTGAGCTTGTTACCTGCCAAAAGATATTGCAGGGGTTCGCACTATTCATCAGAACTATATTGCTCGAACTGCTGGTGATCAGGGTGGAGGAGAGCTGAAACACAAAGATCGCATTAGGATTTCCTTGCCCGTTGAGAGTCAGTGTTCCCGTGAGGTTGGAGGTCCCAGCAGGTACAGCATAGACACCTGGGGAGAGTGTCAGTCCGGCGAGGTCGACCCCCTCCTGGGTAGCTGGCGTGAGGCCGGCCGCCTGCAGATAGGCACTAGTGGTAGCGGCCTCCGCATTCTGCGCGTTAGAGTTGTCGTTGTTTGTAGTACCTTGAACCAGTCCCGGAGGGAAGCCAGTAATCGAAGACGCGGGATATACGCCGAGGTCGCCAGCGAGAGTCGTGGCACCTGTGTTGGTGACCCCGGATCCTGCGAGTACGGAATACGTCCCTGCCGTGCCCAGTTGTACCCCTCCACTCGAGCTGGTAAGTGCAAACCGCGGTGCAGGCTGCAGAGAGCCTCCCAACATCACAAGAGTAATGGGTAAGCCCACCAGCCCCAACGGCACGATTGACCAGAAACTGTGTCTGGTATTCGGCAAAATATTACATGTCCCCATATTAGGAACTGTAGCCGTTTTCCACAAACATAAGGCATCATTTTGTTTTTGCCTGCCAAAAGATATAGCCTGCCGGTCTTTCTCGATTAAATTCCGAGGACGATGGTGTGAGGTCGGCGGACAATGGCGTCTCGAGATCTGCACATCCATCGTATGACGACACGGGTATGTTCGTTCAGTACGAATCTATTGCCTAAAGTCATCCTCACGCGTGCCCGTTTCGCTACCAGACAAGCGTTATCTCCCAAAGCCGACCGTGCCTAGAGAATTCGCCGTAAAAGACAAACGTCAAGCAGGATTTCTGTACGGTCCCGATAGCTCAGGCGTGCTCTGCGACTCGGATCGGTACGTTCAACGCCCAGGTGCTGAGCAGTCTGTCTTTGACACCCACACGCATATGTCTCCGGTTAAAGAAAAAACAGTTCATTGAGATTACGACGCTATGTGGCGCTCGGATGGCCGACGTACGTCCCCTCATCTGGGCCTTGAGGTTCGCGATCTGGGTCTGTAGGACCGAAGAGAAGTGCGCGTCTTCGCCTAGTGTTCCTAGCCGCAATTTCGTTGTGAAACAGAACTTTTAGGCAATTTGTCGGGGTTGTCAACATTGAGCATCTATTTATTCTTTTGAAGGAAGAGACAAGGATGATGACCAAGTAGATAGCACAAGCAACCCAAGCGACGAACGGTTCAAAAGCAATCAAGAAGTATGCCGGACGTAGGCCCACCTACTTTGTTACGTTGAGCGATGAGGACAAGGAGTCTCTCTCTTTGGACATTGCCAAGGGAGGTGCTCAGCTGCTCAAGTCACCAGTGAAAGATAGTCTCATTGGCCAACGAGCATGTCAGGCTTTGCGACAAACGCTGATCAACTGGATATCTCTAACTTCACGGTCTCAAAGTGAGTAAGGAGATTCGCTCTCTTTGGGATGAGATCCCTAGGTGATGCCCCAAGATCTCGATAGGGTCGGACCAGAGCGCCCTGTTAGCCTTTCAGCTGGTGGGTTTCTCCGGTTCGCCTGAGAGGTATGCACATATGTTGTGTATGAACCACTTCAAAACCGTTGCTTGGAGCCAGTTTGGGCTTTGGTTATTAGCCAGTTGACCAATCGGGTGTGATTCCCACTCAAATGTCACCAATCAAGTTAGCAGAGACATTCAAAAAGAGATGTCAAGGGATGATGAATTGGTCGATACATAGAAACTGTGGGTGTCTGCGTTGATAGAGATAGCAGTTCTGGTTCGCTCAGGCGGTATCTTCACGTACCCCGTCAACGAAGACAACACCAGAGATGACCTCTGCGATGCGTTCGTGACCGGTGATGCGATGCCAGGACTTCTCGGCTTCGAGACCCAGTTGGTAGAGCATTCCCATAGCGGATTCGTTGGAGAAGGCACCTTTTACCTTGATGGTCCTATGGCGAAGAATTGAAAAGGTCGACTCGATTGGATTACTTGTCCTTAGGTGTACCCAGTGCTCAGCTGGAAAGTCATAGAAGGATAAGAGAACGTCGGTGTCCTTGGTAAGGCAGTGAACAGCCTTTGGATACTTGGCCTCGTACTTGGTCACAAACGTAGCGATCGCAGCCTTGGCAACATCTTTCGTGGGAGACTTCTCATCGCTCCACTTGCTAATATATAGAACCACTGAGTTGAGCCGCTATTTATTAGCCATCGTCGATTCAAAATTTTCTAGCGCTTAAGACAGCCCAAGGAACTAGACATCGTTACGCGGATAGCATAAACTTCAGTGGAGAAAGTCGGTCAGAACGCTCACTCCAGGAGATGGAACAGAGCGTTCGAAAGGATGACAAGACCATGAAAACCCAAAAGTACTACACACCTAGCAGAAACGGTCATTCAGTAACCAATCAGCCGCCTCCGCTGCGCGAGCATAGCCGCTACAGC
>JAKBHQ010000338.1 GCA_021836665.1 Thermoplasmata archaeon | reverse complement strand
ACGGCTCTTCGACCGCCTTGGCGATAATCCTCGCTCCAGTAGCCTCGTCGCCCTCTAGCTTCTCGGCCCTTTCGAGTATTGCCGCCTGCGACCTCAAAAGTGCCACGCCGCCACCGGGAACAATTCCCTCTTCTATGGCAGCCTTAGTTGTCGAAACTGCATCCTCGATACGGTGCTTCTTCTCCTTGAGTTCGACCTCAGTCGCCGCTCCGACCTTAATGATTGCCACTCCACCAGAGAGCTTTGCAAGCCTCTCCTGAAGCTTCTCACGGTCGTAATCCGAATCGGTATTCTCGATCTCTGCCCTGATCTGAGCGATTCTGCCCTTGATTTCAGAATCGGGACCCGAACCCTCGATGATCGTCGTCTCGTCCTTGGTGACTTGAACCTTGCGGGCCCTTCCCAATAGGTCGAGTCCGACATTCTCCAGCTTCAGTCCGACCTCTTCGGTGATAACCTGTCCACCTGTAAGAATGGCGATGTCTTGAAGCATGGCCTTGCGACGCTCTCCAAAGCCAGGGGCCTTGACGGCAACCGACTTGAAGGTCCCGCGAATCTTGTTGACAACGAGTGTTGCCAGTGCTTCACCTTCGATATCCTCAGCGATGATCAAAAGTGGTCTGCCGGCCTGCATGACCTTCTCCAGGACTGGAAGCATGTCCCGAACAGCAGATATCTTCGAACTAACTAGCAGGATGTATGGATCGTCCAAGCTGGCTTCCATCGCCTCTGGGTCGGTAACGAAGTATGGAGAGATATAGCCCTTGTCAAAGCGCATTCCTTCGACTAGGTCCATATCCATCCCGAAGGTCTGTGACTCTTCGACCGTTATGACACCATCTTTGCCCACTTTTTCGATGGCCTCGGAAATCAGTGAACCGATCTCTTCATCCGCCGCCGAAATCGAAGCAACCTGGGCAATCTGATCCTTGGAATCGATATCTTTTGCGATACCCTTGAGCGCTGCTATCGCGGCTTCAGTGGCCTCTTCTATACCTTTTTTCAAAGACATTGGGTTGGCGCCCGCAGCTACGTTACGAAGTCCCTCACGAACCATCGCCCATGCGAGGACCGTTGCAGTCGTCGTGCCGTCACCGGCTACGTCGTCAGTCTTCTTTGCGACCTCTTTGACCAGTTCGGCCCCGACCCGCTCAAAGGGGTCTTCCAGCTCGATATCCTTGGCTATGGATACGCCATCATTGGTAATGGTGGGGGCTCCCCACTTCTTGTCCAACACGACATTTCTACCCTTTGGACCTAGGGTCACGCGAACAGCGTCAGCGAGCTGGTTCATACCAGCTTCTAAGCTCCTGCGAGCCTGTTCATCGAAAGCGATCAGCTTTGCCATCTCTATGGATCCCTCCGTTGGGCTACAGTTAGCACTCGCACCCTTGGAGTGCTAATAACACCATAGACGGAAATCCATTCTTTCATTACCCCAATCTTTTTAGATCGGACTCATTTATCCGAAACCAATGGGGCGGACTCCGCCAATAGAGGAGGAGCGCACCTGCGTGCCGACCACGAATGGGTGATTAACATTGCGCAGGTGCGCGATCTTTCAGTCATCGAAGTTCTTATGCCAAAGAGCTAGAAGCCCCCGGCGACCGCCGGAACTATCGATACCACCGACTGATCTGTAACCTCAGTATCGAGGCCGTCAAGAAATCGGATGTCCTCATCCGAGACGAAGATGTTGATGAATCTTCGGAGCTTTCCGTCGTCGTCGAAGATCCTCGTTTTCAACTCGGGATATACGGTGCCCAATTCGCCCAATACCTCAGAAAGCTTTCCAGATTGGAGGGCTATTTCGGGCGACCCATTGGCAAGGGGTCTAAGCTGAGTAGGGATTCGGACTGTAACTGGCATCTGTTAGCTCCTCAGGTCTTGCAGTAGGGCGGAAAATTGGTCCAAGCTCGGCAGGATCGTTGCGGTGGGTTTGCTAGACGGGGCCATCGCCTCGACAGTCTTTAGGCCATTCCCAGTTATATAGCAGACAACCGTCTCATCTTTCGAAATCGTCTGATTCTCTACCAGTCTCTTCAAGGTCGCCACGGTGACTCCCCCGGCGGTCTCTGCAAAAATCCCTTCGGTCTGCGCTAGCAGTCTGATACCCGCTATGACCTCTTCATCACTTACCGACCCGAACCCGCCATTGGTGCTCTTGACCACGTCGAGGGCGTAGATGCCATCAGCTGGATTCCCGATTGCCAAGGATTTGGCTATCGTATTGGGCTTTTGTGGCTTGATAAATTCCGCTCCGGAAAAAAAGGCACTCGCCACCGGAGAACACCCCTCCGGCTGCGCTCCAGAAACCCTCACCCTTGGTTCGCCATTTACCAAACCGACCTTGTGGAGTTCGTTAAATCCCTTATGAATCTTGGTAAGTTGCGACCCAGAACCGACCGGCACGACGACATGGTCTGGAAAACGCCATCCAAGCTGTTCAGCGACTTCATATGCTAGGGTTTTTGAGCCCTCTGAATAGTAAGTACGTAAGTTGACGTTGACAAAGGCCCATTCGGGCTCTTCGGAGGCTATTTCTGCACAGAGGCGATTCACGTCGTCGTAATTTCCGTCTATGGCCACGACAGTGCCCCCGTATACGGCAGTGGTGATTACCTTGGCCGACTCCAAGTTGGACGGTACAAAGACATAACTTTCCATTCCCGCCCAAGCGGCATGTGCCGCAACCGAATTGGCTAGGTTTCCGGTGGAGGCGCAAGCCGCCACTTTGAAACCTAGTTCCCGAGCCTTTGAAAGAGCAACCGAAACGACCCGGTCCTTGAAGGAGCCGGTGGGATTGACGGTGTCATTTTTGATATATAGTTCGCTAATTCCGAGAACCTTGGCGAGATTGTTCGCCCTGACCAACGGGGTGAATCCTGCTCCCAGGTCTACATACTCATCGGTCTCGACCGGAAGCAAGTCACGATAACGCCAGATGGAATTTGGTCCTTTGGCGATCGAATCTCTCGACACGTTGGCGGCTATCGCCTCATAGTCGTAATCTACCTCTAAGGGCCCGAAACAGAACTCACAGACATGAAGAGCCTGAATCGGATACGCGTGGCCACACTCCCTACAACGGAGTGCCTTGACAAAAGACACTTTCTCCTCCTAGCATCGATCGGGCATTGGCACCTGGCGAATTAACGCTGGTTGCCGCGGCATCATAGGGCCCGTCCCTCAACCGCTCTGGATGACTAAGACCTAACCGTGATCGTAAACCGATCCTCCTAGGGAACTTAGCTATGTTTGTCAGTCCACTCTATAGCGAAAGTAGCCCTTTGACGCAATTCTTGACCAGTAACTCCATCTCCGAAGGTCTCGGCGGCGGTTGTAACGCGGAATCACTCAAAAGGCCGACCCTGCAACCTAGGGCATTCGCCTTACTCAGTCCCTCAGGGGTAGCTCGTCCAGCAATTATAAAGCACTCGATGCCTAGCCCGTGGGCGATCTCGGCGATTGAACCTACCACCTTGCCGGTAAAGGATGTCGAGTCGAGTTGGCCCTCTCCGGTAATTACTCCGTTAGCTCTTTGAAGAAAACTTTCGAGCTGAAAGAAGTGGGATACGTAATCAAATCCAGAGACGATCCTCGCTCCGGCTGCATAAAGTCCTCCAGCCAAACCTCCCGCCGCCCCCGTCCCCTCTACGCCGGTCACGTCGATGCCCATTTCGGCGAGATACCGCCCAGCCACCCCTCTTAGCCTC
>JAKBHQ010000382.1 GCA_021836665.1 Thermoplasmata archaeon | reverse complement strand
GCCCGTGTTTCGCACTTGGTAGAGGTGTCGGAAGGCGAGGAAGGTTAGTCAGATGATTAAAGTTCATGAACTGGCTCCAGCGCCGGGCTCTAACAGGGCTAAGAGGCGGGTGGGCCGTGGTATCGGCGGTAAAGGTGGAAAGACGGCCGGGCGAGGAACTAAGGGCCAAGGAGCGAGGGATACCATCCCTGCAGGCTTCGAGGGTGGCCAGCTGCCCCTTACCCAGAGACTTCCAAAACTGAAGGGTTTCCATAATCCGTTTCGGGTTAGCTATAGCGTGGTGAACCTAAGTGCGGTCCAGGATTTGGCGGAGAGTGGCACGGTTGTGATCGACCCGGCTATCCTTCTTCAAAAGGGCCAAGTCCATAAGGGCGAGCCGGTGAAGATTTTAGGGAATGGTTCGCTTACCATTGCCGTAACGGTCTCGGCACATGCCTTTTCTGAGGCTGCAAAGCAGGCGATTATCGCTAGCGGCGGATCTGTAGTTGTGCTCGATGCTCCAAATGGTGGACGTCGGGTACCGGCGAAGGGTAACGCACTAACTAATCGTTAGAGGTCGCGGATTTCAAGGCTTTTGCCTTGAGATGTTATTCTTTATCCGGGTCCAGTTTTCTGGGCCCGGATTTTAGCAATCGGCAGTATTTCAATCTGTCGGTTCGGTTTATTTGGTCAAAGTGACCGATCTTAGGTATCGGTCGGTGAAAATTAGCTTGGGGGCTAAAGAGGGTGCTCGGAAGTCTGAAGAATATCTTCAGGGTGGCGGAACTTAGAAACAAGGTTCTCTTCACGCTGTTGATTATCGCCATTTACCAGCTAGGCGCGAACGTCCCGATTCCGGGAACGAGTTTTGCGGCGGTTCAGCAGTTGGAGCAGGCCGCAAAGCAGGGTGGAGTATTCAGCTTTCTGAACCTCTTCTCCGGAAATGCGCTTTCACGTGCGGCCGTATTCGGGCTCGGCATTATGCCCTACATTACGTCTTCGATCATCATTCAGCTGCTGACCACGGTGATACCGAAGCTCGATGAGTGGAGGGAACAGGGTGCCGCTGGACAACGAAAGATCACGCAAACCACCCGTTATTTGACCGTGACCTTGGCACTTCTGCAATCTACCGGATTGGTCTTTGTCTTTCACAAGGGTGGAGCGGGGCTTCTTCCAAACAATCAGAAGATCAACTTGATCCCGAATTTTACCTTGCCACGGGTCCTCTTTATAGTCATGACCTTTACCGCCGGTACGGCCTTTGTCATGTGGCTTGGAGAGATGGTTACACAGCGGGGGATAGGTCAGGGCATGTCGATACTGATCTTCACAAATGTCGTCGCTGGTCTCCCGACTGGTGGGCACATCATCTTCATTGAAGCCGGAAAGCTGAAGTTTACGGTAATTGTCCTCCTTTCGCTGGCATTGATCGTTTCTATTATCGTCGTCGAACTCGGCCAGAGACGAATTCCGGTCATCTTTCCAAGGAGGGTGATCGGTCGGCAGATGTACGGGGGAGACCAGACCTATATCCCGCTTAAGGTCAACCAGGCTGGGGTAATTCCGATTATTTTTGCTTCGTCGATTCTGTACTTTCCGGTGCTACTCTCTAACGTTATCCCGTGGACCTTCTTTAGGAACTTTGTAAATAACGACTTGGTATCCCCGACGAGCTTTACCTATATCGGCATCTACGGATTCCTTATCATCGTCTTTACATTCTTCTATGTGACGGTCGCTTTTGACCCACACCAGCAGGCAGAGGTGATCAGAAAGCAGGGCGGTTACATTCAGGGTATCCGGCCTGGACCAGCCACCGAGAGGCACTTGACCAAGATCCTCAATAGGATCACCCTCCCCGGGGCGGTGTTTCTCGCTGCGGTTGCATTGATTCCATCGATCGCCCTGGCATTGTGGCATGTCACTGGTTATCCCTTCGCCGGTATAACCCTTTTGATCGCAACGGGGGTCGTATTAGAGACACTCAAGCAGATCGATTCTCAGTTGACCATGCGTAACTATGAGGGCTTTTTAAAGTAGCTCGCTCCTAGCGGAAGGGTCATTTGGATGGTACGCGCTACGCGGCTAGTGATACTTGGTAAGCAGGGCGCCGGCAAGGGGACGCAGTGCGTCAGGTTGTCTCAGCACTATGCGGTCCCGCATATCTCGACAGGCGACATGCTTCGTGCAGCCGTGAGGGCGGGCACGGAGTTTGGTAGCCTAGCCAAGAGCTATATGGACAAGGGCGATCTCGTCCCCGACGACGTTATCACCGGCGTAGTATCGGAGAGGTTGGCTGAGCCGGACGCCCATCAGATGGGCTTCATCCTCGATGGTTACCCACGGACCGTCGGCCAAGCCGTGGACCTCGAGAAGGTACTGCTCCCCTTGGAGATCGACCTAGTCCTCGACCTGGAGGTGCCGACGGAGCTCGTGCTTAGACGGATCGCATCTCGACGTGTATGCAAGGTATGTGGCGCAAACTACTCGGTGCAGTCCCCTCCAAAGCTCGACTGGAGTTGTGATAACTGTGGTGGCGAAGTCGTCCAGCGAGACGACGACACCGAAGTAGCCGTCAAGAGGCGTCTAGATCTGTATGAGAGCCAAACTGCCCCGCTGATAGAGTGGTATACCAAGCGCGAGAAGCTCGTTTCGGTTCAGGGTGAAGGAGATCCCGACGAAGTGATGGCGAAGCTTATCGCAGCTGTGGATAGGGCCAAGGGTCAACCCAAGTGGTAGCCGTCTGCGGCATTGGAGGGGTTTAATGAGGCGTACTAAAGACGAAATAGCCAAGATGCGGCGGGCGGGCAAGGTGGTCGCCGAGATCCACGAGAAGACCAGGGCGGTCATCGCCCCTGGGGTGACCACCCTACAAATTGACAAGGTTGCTCGGGACGTGATCGAGGCCCGCGGCGCTAGGTCCAACTTCTTAGGGTATAACGGCTTTCCGGCGGTGATATGCACCTCGCCAAATAGCATGATCGTTCACGGTATACCGGGGTCTTACGTGCTCAAAGAGGGTGACATTATCTCAATTGACGCCGGTGCGATTATCGATGGCTATCACGGAGACGCCGCCTATACCGCAGCGATCGGCGAGATTTCCGATCGGGCCGCCCTACTGCTAAAAGTGACCGAGGAGAGCCTTTGGAAGGCGATCGACGTCATAAGGGATGGTAACCGACTGAATGAGATAGGTCGGGCGGTAGAGACCCACGTCAAGCCGTATGGCTTCGGTATCGTAAGGGAGTACGTGGGACACGGGATCGGGACCGCAATGCATGAGTCTCCTCAGATTACCAACTACTGGCCCGGTGAGCCCGGCCCGAAGATGAAGGTCGGAAATGTCTTCGCAGTCGAGCCGATGATCAACCTAGGTGCACCAGAGACGGTTACTCTGGAGGATGGGTGGTCAGTGGTTACCAAAGATGGGTCACTATCTGCCCATTTTGAGCACACAATTGTCGTCGGTGAGGATGGGCCAGAGGTCCTTACGGTATCTGATTAGGGGTGCATTGGACCAGTAAGGCCTCGGGTTTGTGGTCGGGCCTACGGTAGAAAAGTGGGGATAGGCCGATGATATATCGATCTGTTTCGTCGATCATTTGATTGCTCAAAAATTATTGTGAACAGGTATGGAACAAAAGCGACTATATTGTTCCTCTGGGTCTCACTCGCCCCTCCCTTGAGCCATGCCTTCGAACTGTAGGTCTTGTCTTCGGGGACCCGCGGCTGCGGGGTGGG
>JAKBHQ010000401.1 GCA_021836665.1 Thermoplasmata archaeon | reverse complement strand
TCATGGGTTGAGAGTTTAACCAACAGGGTGCGTGAACTGATAACCGGATCAGACCTGGGCGATGATCGCAAGACGGTTCTCTATCGGATCAACGCTCGTCATGGGTGGTGGGCAAAGAGTCTGGAGATACCCTGGATAGTTGGCGAGAGCGGCGAACTCGTCTATTGCTCAGCCAAGGACGCAGAGACCTTCGAGCAGACCAGGGAGGGATCAGCGATCAAGCGTATTGGCGTGTGTGCTGAGGACCTTGCCTTGGCGCGATGCCTCGCCAAGAACGCTCAAAAACATTGCCGATTTCCCAACCTGACCAAGGTAGACACCCTCGTGCTCGACTCTATTGTCGCAAAGCCCACCAAGTCCGAGAAGGCGATCCAAAACGGACGCATAGGTTGGTGGGTGAAGATAGCCACACTCAAAAGCGGGCGTCCTGTAAATGTTCCACTTGAGACCAATCGTTATTTTGAACACAACCATCAGGGAGCCAAGCTCAACGGTGTTGTTCAGCTGCATCTCATCAGGGGAACACGTGGTGAACCAAGAGATGTAGCGGTATCACTGGTCCAACAGACCCCTGATGCGCCAACAAGGTCAGCCGGTATAGAGCTAGGTGTCGACTTCGGGGTGCGACACGCACTGTTTGCAACATCAGATGGCCAATTACTGGGCCGCAGGATGCTTGCTCGACTAGCGGAGCTTGATAGCATCCTCACCGCCTATGCAGCGCGTCTTCAGTCGGGGGGAGTGCCGCTTAAGTCTGACCCCTACTACCGCCAACTTCAATCTCGCATTAGCGCCTACGTCACCAATGAGATCGGACGGCTGTTGAATAGAATCGCCGCACGCGATGGCGAGCAAGCAGTTCAAGCACTAGTTGTAGAAAAGCTTGACCTCCGTGGTGGTGGTCTATCTAGGCGAATGAACCGGCTTGTCACCCGTACTGGTAGATCTGTCCTCAAGAGTCGCCTGAAGTCACTTACAGACAAGCACGGTATAGCGGTCCATGAAGTTCCGTCTCCATATACCAGCCAGCAGTGCTCTGGCTGTGGCTATACCCACAAACTCAACCGCAACGGTGCCAAGTTTCGTTGTCGCTTCTGCGGTCTCAAGCTCCACGCTGATGTGAATGCAGCTCGCGTGATCCAATCGAGACGTTCTCGACCAACTTCGGATCGCACGGACTCATATCAGCGTGGGATCACCCTTCGACTTCTTGATAGCCGACACCGTGAAAGGTGGAATCTACCTGTAGAAGAAGCGGTTCCTGGCGTTGGTGGCGACCGGGATCAATCACGTCGAAAGGCGGGTTGAGTGAGGGCATGGGATACCATGCTTTTGCGTACTGCTCGTGGGTATCAGGACAAATTGCCAAGTGCGATTTGGCGACGATGACTTGATCGGCGGCCTTTTTGCGCTTCCGAGGTCACTTAGGAGTTGACTTCGCCAACAGAACGATCGGGTTTCACAAACGCCCCTTGGTGGGCGAGGGGGGACTTGAACCCCCACATCCTTTCGAATACAGGAACCTGAATCCTGCGCGTCTACCAATTCCGCCACTCGCCCGTAATGACAGAGTAAAACTAGCCGCTCAAACGAGTCAACGATGCACTTGACCTAGAAAGCATAACTTCAGGCCAGAGTTAGATCTTCTGGCTAGATTAGTTGAGGTGGGATTGCGAGATTTCGAGTTGCGAATTGAGAACTTGTTCGAATCTACCTTTGCGAAGGCTTCTCGCAGAGGAGTTGAACCGGTCGAGATCGCTAAGCGCGTGATTCGTGAAGTAGATCAGAACACCATGTCTGGAGCGAAATATGCGCTCGCTCCAAACGTCATCGAAGTGTCCTTGGCACCAGCAGATTACGCTAACTTGGAACCAGTAATGAAGTCGATAAAGGCCGAATTGCTAGTTCTTCTCAAAGAGCACGCAGCGGGGTCAGAAATAAGATTTGTTGGACCTCTTTCAGTTGATGTTTTTTTGGACCAGGAACAGAAATTCGGTTCAATTATCGTCGAGTGCGACTTTAACGAAGACTCAGAATATCAAGAGAAGATGGTACTACGTTTCGAGGGCGGTTCTTCTGTGGTTTTGAGCGACGAGTTGGTTTCGATCGGTAGGATGCCGGGCAGCACCGTAGTGATCGAAGATCCAAAGGTATCCCGTTCGCATGCTGAGTTATTTGTCTCAGACCAAAAGGCATTTGTTCGGGACCTGGGTTCGACAAATGGTACTTTTGTCAATGGTGTCAGGATTAAAGATGTAGTTCAACTCAGAGATGGTGACCAAATAGTTTTCGGGCGAACCCAGGGGATTTTCGAGGTCCAATAGCACTGTGCCGATTCCACTTCAAGAACTTCTAAAGTATGTCGTGATCATACTGCTCTGGTTGCTGTTTCTCCGTATATCGAGGGCAGCGTGGGTTGAGATGCGCTCGGAAACTAAGAAGTCAAAGTCGGCGACCACGAGGGCGACGGTCACAAGTCCGACGGTCACAAGGGCAGATTCGCCGGCATCAGCACCAAATGTCTCGATGGCCCGAGAGACGGTTGATCGATCCGGAGCCGGGATTCAAAGCGCCCAAGGGACAAGGGAACTATTTTTGATCCGATTGAATGGTGACGTTCCCAAGGATAGATTCCCAATTGGGAGGGAAATCACCCTCGGCAGGTCGGAGGGGTGCAGCGTCAAACTCGACGACTCCTTCGTTTCAGGTATTCACGCCCGAGTCTTTATGGAAGGTACAGAGTTGTTGATTACCGACCTGTCCTCGACCAACGGTACTTTTGTCAATTCACAAAGAATCACGAAGTCGCGAAAGTTAGCGGTAGGGGACACGATTATGGTCGGCCAGAACCAGTTTGTGGTGGGTATCTGATGCGGCTGGAGTGGGGGGCCGCCACCGATCGTGGACTGGTGAGGACTATGAACCAAGATTCCATGGTAGCCAACGGGAAGATCTTTGCGGTAGCCGATGGAATGGGTGGGCACCTTGGGGGCGAAGTAGCCTCAAAGATAGTCGTCGATTTCCTAAGCAAACTGGAAGGCTTTGCTGGAAAGCAAGGACTTTTCGAGGCGGTTAAAGAGGCTAACGTAGCCGTATTTGAGCATTCGCTAACTACCCCGGAGCTATCGGGCATGGGCACCACCCTCACGATGCTGGTGCCCTTCGAGGCGGACGACGAATTTGATCGGGACCTGATCGAGATCCTTTCGGTAGGAGATTCCAGGGCGTACCTGCTACATGACCTCGATCTGATACAAGTCACCGAGGACCACACTTACGTAGGTGAACTTTTGCGGTCGGGGCGAATCTCCGTGCAAGACGCTTCGATGCACCGGGCAAAACACGTTCTAACTAGGGCAGTTGGAGTTGAACCCGATATCGAGGTTGACCTCTGGGAGATACAACCTTATGCGGGCGACGTGATCCTTTTGTGTTCGGACGGGCTTACGAATGAACTGGTCGAACCACAGATTCGAAAGACACTGATCGAACATGCTGATCCGCAATTGGCGGCCCAGGAACTCGTGAGCATGGCCAAAAAAAGCGGTGGCAGTGATAACATCACCGTCATAGTTGTCCGGGTCGTAGAAGCCTCCCCGGTAGCCCCTGTCGAGGGGGCGACTGCCGGCCGGGGTATCGATTCGGTAGCGCCTCTGGATCGTAAAGGCGCTAGCCCGAATGAAGCGCGCTCCAAGACCCCACTATCAAGGATTACTATATCTACCAATACCAAGC
>JAKBHQ010000070.1 GCA_021836665.1 Thermoplasmata archaeon | reverse complement strand
CGCAAATACGTCGAGAACCAGCGAACCCCCACGTGATGTATCAATCTCGCTATCCCGGCCCTGAAGGATCGGGATAGCGCTCGCCAAGACTGTGGTCAATTGGGGCGGGATTTCGAAAAGAAGTTTTTGTCAGAATTTTTTTGTGGCCAGCTAATCTAGGAACTGAATTCTTTGTCACCGCAAGGATGAGACAACAGTCGCAATAACACAAAGAGTGGTTGAAATCGAAAACTTTTCGCACTAGGGTGGAAAGGAAACCGGTGACTCATCGAGTACCCGCACCGACAGCGGTATTTTGGGTTGCAAGTTTCGGATAATATTTCAAAACGATTGTTGGAGTCCCTAGCTTGGCAAGAACACCCGACCTAGCCCACAAGCACGACCTCCTTGACGAGGTTACCGAATATGTCAGGAGCAATGGAATCTCTGACTTGAGTCTCCGACCCTTGGCACAAGCGGTCGGGACCAGCCCGAGAAACCTCCTCTACCACTTCGGTTCCTCCGCCGAGATGATCAAGGCAATCGTCGAGAACTCCCTCAAGATCGACCAAGAGAACTTCGAAAACGTCTTAGAAACAATGAACGCCGAGACACCTGCCGAGGTCATCCTCGGCGTGTGGAAGTACCTAAACGCGAATAGAGCAGCGATGCGCCTCTATATCGACCTAGGGTCGCTCGGCCAACAGGCACTAAATGATCTGGAGTATTTAACCAAGGAACTCTCCGATCCATGGCGAACTGCAATCGCCAAAAGCCTAATGAGGTCGAAAATGAGAGCTGAGGACGCCTACGAATTTGCCGAACTTTCCGTGGTCACCCTCTGGGGAGCTCTTGTAGCATTTGGTCCAGGTCCAGACAGCAAAGATGCGGATCCAACGCCGATAATAATTCGGCTAATGAGTATCGCAGAAAATACCGTTGCAGGCTTTAGAAAAACTAGCTAGGAAGCGGCACCAGATCGGACACCTTGCACCATAGCGAGCAGGTCATCCCGATTGAGTATTCTGGCTCACCTCGGTGTTCCACTACCACTCGCTGGCGCTCTTTGGACTTATCGAGCTCCTTATAAAGCACTACCCGCTGGTACTCTCCCATATCGGACGCCAAAGCAACGGTAAAAAGGCCACTCAGCCTTATCCACTGCGGTGTCATTGGTGACCTGAGTTTGTCGTCGGGCTTGACGAGAACCGCGCTGTGTGACCTAAAGGCCAGCTTGTGGCGGTCATTCGATAGAAAATCGCCAAAAAGGGGCAACCATTCAGGTTCGCAATCAATGATATTTTGGTATCCGACCAAGCCAGCGACAAGAGCGCTGCCCGGTGCTCTAATTACGTCGCCGCTAGGTCCAAATTGTGCGCATGAACCATCGGCAACGACTACGATCGAGTCCCCCAAAATTGCAGCTTCAGATATATCGTGGGTCACCAATAACGATGCGATCCTAAACTCAAGCAAAAGATCCGTCAGGGCCAGTTGGTATTCGCTTCGCCTTGGCGCATCTAACGCCGAAAATGGCTCATCGAGCAGTATTAGTCTGGGAAGTTGTAAAATTCCGCTAGCGACAGACACCCGCTGCCTCTGGCCGCCTGAGAGACTCTTGGCCGGGCTGTCGAGGAAATCGGCTAGGTCGAACGCTCCTACTACTCTGTCGAGGAGACTCGACCCTGCGCCCGAGGTCATCCGGGCTATTTCTAGGTGTTGTCCTACATTTAGGTGGGGGAAAAGAGCTCCGGATTGCGGTACAAGGACAATCTCGGTGCTCGGGATATCAAGGTCCGTCCCTCCTTTCGAAACCTCGGTCACACGTCTTTCGCCCTCTACCCCATATAGTTCCCACGCACCTACGATCCCAGCCAGCAATGCCGACTTACCGGCGCCCGAGTAGCCGAGGATAGAAGTCCTAAATCCCGATGTGAAATCGAGCTCTATGTCAAACTTCTCGAGCCGACAGGCCACCTCTACCTTCAAGAGCTCCACTACCTCCCTGTTCTCATTGGGCAAAGAAGTTCTCGTCGGTCCTCTTTTCACCGAACGCTTGATCGAAGTGAATGCCAACCTCCTGGGGTACGAAATGGAACTAAGCCCAACTGCACCGAGCAACGTCACCAAGACGGTCACTTCCACTACTGAGAGGGTAGAAGCTAGACCTCCGCCATCAAAATTGACAAAAGCAAGTATTGGCAGGGAGTAAGGGTGAAATGCGACTAACACCGTTGCACCAAACTCTCCCATCGCCCTCAGCCAGCCGAGCAGGACAGAGGTCCTAACCCCGGACCAGGCGGATGGGAGGCCGACGAAAACAAAGTTCTCCACCTCGCTCAATCCAATATTTTTACCCGCCCAATGCAAAAATGGATCGAGCTGTAAAAAGGCACCCCTCGATCCCTCTATAACGAAAGGTGCTGCCACGAAGGTCTGTGCTCCACACACGCCGATCAGGGTATTGACAAAATGGCCAGCAAATACCTTTCCGAAAAGGGCATATGGACCGAACGTCAGTAGGAGAATCACCCCGGCCACCATCGGAGGAAGTCCCATCGGGATTCTGAGCAGTATCGTCATGACCCTAGACCATGAGCTCTTTGACCTTGCCAGAAAGTAGCCCAACGGGACCCCAATCGTGAGCGATATTCCGACCGCGAAAGCGGAAGCCGCCAACGATACCCAGGTCGCCTCTCCAACCAGAGAAAAGCTGCTCGGGTGGGTTATATTTCTAAGCCCGTAGTAAAACAGAACGGCTATTGGCAGTATTAAAAAGGCGACCAACGCTAGGGCTAGCGCCGAAAATATCCCCCTGAAACCACCTGATTTAACTCCGTGCAAATCTGCTAACTTCTCCGCTTTGCATTCCTCACAGTACGCTAGAAAGGCCTTTTGGTACCTCTGACACATTTCCGACTACCGAAGGAGCTTCGGTTTTGAGACTCAACCCCTTCATCAGGGACTGCCCTTGCTTCGAATACAAAAACTTGACGAAAGCCTCAGCCGCCGCTTTGTGCGGAGCACCGTTGACAATAGTTATGGTGAAATTCGCACCTAAACTCAGTCCGGTCTTAATCGTTGGGATCTTTGCTAAGGCTGCTTCATTTGAAAAAAAGAATCCAGCGTCGAGTTGCCCAGTAAGAAGGCGGGCGACTAGCGTCTCCTCTGGAAAAACCTGCGCCGGGTTCTCAGGCGTCCCTAGAATCTCTGAAACCAATTTCGCTTGATTCAACGCCGCCGCCTCTTGTTGGACTAACTTAAGCGTCAAAGCGCCTTTTGGATCGATCGCTGGATCCGTTCGACCTAGCTTGAAACCCGGTTCCGCAAGCACTTTGTACCACGGCTCAGCCTTGAGAGCGGCGGCAAATTTCGACGCTGGATTATAACCTATCACCAGTGGTGCGGTGGCCAAAGGAGAGTACCAGCTTACGAAGCCCCCATTTGAACTTCCCTCTAGAGAGCCATTCACGCTCGGAACTGCGGAGATAAATACGTCCGGTCTGACCAACTTGGACTTGATCTCATTTGCCAGACCTATTGACCCTCCCGGCGTTCCATTAAGGGTGTATCCAGTAGCGGTCTTGAAAGCGGGACCAATCACGTTCTCCATCGCCCCTACCAGCGAACCAGCGTAGAGCAGCGTAAGGGGGCCAGAGCCCTTGGCGGTGGAGCTAGAAGTCGACGAGGGTGCACTAGAGCCCGCACAAGCCGAGAGCGCTAGAGAAGAAAGAGCAACTAACGCCAATCCTCCGAA
>JAKBHQ010000267.1 GCA_021836665.1 Thermoplasmata archaeon | reverse complement strand
CGTCTTTCGGCGTTGTAGAAATTACAGATATAGTCTGCCATGGCAATCGAGAGATCGACGATTGTGATCCACTCCTTCCGGTTTAGAAGCTCAACCTGCATTCTCCCCCAAAATGACTCCATGGGGGCATTATCGTAGCATTAACCGGCTAATGCTGTTTTAGATCGCCAGTAGATCTCAGGTGGCTTTTCGTCGGTAGCGATCTTCACGAGTGAGACGGCGAATCTGTTCCTCATGACGACGAACATTGTCTGCTAGAGCTTCTACTGCGGTACGTAAGTGACTAACTTCGGTTGATAAGCTAGAAAAAGTGTTTGAATTTCGACAGGCGCTACGATACTCTTCCACGGTTGAGCGAAATTCGTTGTTGCGATAAAGTCGGTTTCTCGTGACCCCTGTTCGACGGGCAACCTCGGCGAAAGTGACCAGGTTACCCGTGTTGATCAACTCTTGGCAGGTGGCCTCTATCGCGTAAAGCATCTCTGGTGATGTCATTTTGAACTAGCTTGTGCTAAGAGAGCATCGAGGCGTACTACTAAAGAGCGGTGACGATCAGCTTCACTAACCCATCCCCTATTGCTCGCATCTTCGACCAATGTTTGAGTATCTCTTCGCTGGGAATCAAGAACCGGGACGCTGGCAGCATTGACAGTAAAATTGGCACAGTATTCACAGATATTGGCGTAGGGGCACGGCCCTTGTGCGATTGCACGCAAACAGTGTCCTCCCGAGAGCCGGGACTTGATAAGAGGAGCGCTTTGCCAGGAATTGCAATCATCTGCGGTTACCGGTATATAATCACGCTTTTTCGGAAGCGGGCCAAGCCGAGTTTTTGCCAAATCAAGAGCTCTTTCATATTCTGCTCGGACAGTTGTATCGAAAAGACGTCCGTATCTAAGGCTCATCTCTGATGATACATGGCCTAATAAAGCCATTAGAACTTGCAATGATACTCCAGAATTTACCATAGAAGTGGCAAAAGTGTGACGGAGCTGATGGGGAGTTACATGTCCAATCCCTGCTATTTCAGAGGCCCGGGAAAGTTCTCCCCGCAGTGCTGATTGAGACAGGCGTCGGCCGTGGTGGGTAAATAGGAATTGGACCGGTTTATTGGTTCTTGGATGGGTTAGCGCTTTTCCACAACTACGTGTAGCAACAATACGGTCGATGACCGAGACTGTGTCATCTTCAAGCGGAACCATGCGCTCAGTGTCCAGTTTCCCAAGTGGTACCTTTAGCCATGAACCATTTCTTGGTATTTCATGGACACAGTCCAGTTCAAGATCTAATAGTTCACCGATTCTAAGGCCAGTAGCCCGGGCTAGCAAAAGTGCATCAGCCGCTAGACGGTAGGTGGAATCTAGTAGCGCTTGTGTGAGTCTGCGATCTGCATCTATGGGTATGTAGCGTGGAAGTGGGGCAGGAAGACGAGGTATATCAGAGTGGAATACGAGAGTACGACTTGGGACATCGTCCCAGTCCCATTCGGTAATATCTCGAAAAAAGCATGCAAGTGCGATGATGCGCCGTGCTTGATCGGCCACGGTAACTGGCTGGCCCGTCTGGGTATTGATTGCATTCGAGACTGAATTCAGATAAGGCTCAATGTGGCACTGCCGCTTTAGATCTCTAATTGAGGTGAGTTCAGGATCACATTCGGCAATGAAGCGGCCGAAGTGTGACAAACGAGTTGCCAGAGAACTCACGGTTTTTGGCCTACAGGTCCCCAACTTACGCTCCAGATATGCAACCAACGCAGGCTCCAACGCTGGGTGCGAATCGGACATTCTCTCTGAAAAAGGTTTAGGCGTTAGCCAAGCCTTGGGTGGGGATTCGAGTGCTTCAAGATGGAAAAGCACCCGCTCGGCTGCAGCTAGCGCACTTTTGTAGTGTCTCCACCCCTGACCAGTAGTGTCCTTTCGCTCCTCGCAGGCATTGGCCAGATCACCGAGATCAGAGTATTTCAGCTCTAATAGACTCTTTCCACTTTGTATTATAAGCCGTGCAATTGTCTGGGATGCGACCCGCTTCGAAACCTTGTTGCTAAAACCAGCCTCTTGTGCTGTAAGAAGAAAACGTTCGATATCACTCTCCATGGGACTTAGCTCAAGTTCGTTCCAGAATCCACAAAGCTTTCGTTCAACCAAATAGTCATACCCTGGGTGGAGATACCCCTGAAGCATTAGAAAGAGCAGGAACGGATTCGCTTGAGGCATTTGAGTCAGTCTCACTGAAAGTGGAAGATCTGAGAAGGCCTCAAGGTCTGGGCACAATACGAAAAACGAATGGGCAATGTTGAGAAGTCGAGTATCGCCACCTGGATCAACTCCAAGATGCGTGGCGTAACGGAGAAGAATATCTTTCTGTAAGTAATCAGCGCAAGTTTCGGCTGCGGGCATAAGCTGCATCAAATTCAGCCTTTATGTGGATAGGTGCAAGATGGATGTAGCGGGCGGTTGTATCCGTGTGGGTGTGTCCAAGCAGTGCTTGCATCACTGCCAAATCGACCCCGGCTTCAGCTAACGCTGTGCCGAAACTGTGCCTAAGAGCGTGGGGGTTTCCGATAGAGACACCACTGGTTACACGGTGATAGCGAAAGATGGTGCGAAGCCCAGCTGGAGTAAGAGGTTTCCCACGATGTGGGCCTTTGGCTACCAGGAAAAGGTAGTCACTTAAAGATTCGGGACGTTCAGCCAGTAGGTAGGTCTGGATAACGCCAGCCACGTCAATATCAAGGGGGACCCTACGTTCTTTCCTGCCTTTGCCCAACACTTGAATCCATCTTGCCCCGATGTCGATGTCTGTGACCTTCAGACTCAGTACCTCGCTTGAGCGAAGTCCGCAATAAACCATAAGCCCGGCAATCGCCCTATCCCTCCAAGTCTTTAGGTCCCCAATGAGGTCGATGATCTCGTTAGAATTGAGAGCACGAGGCAGGCGCTTTGGTTCTCTGAGTCTCAGCTCTGAACGATATTTTGGTCCTCGGGTTATATGCGCCAAAAGCCCATTTCGTTCGCCAGAAGACAACCGACGGGCATTTACACCTCGAGGAATCGGGTTCTTTTTCTCCGGATCCCGCATTGCCCAGAATCCAAACAATCCCGAGATGACAGTTAGGCGATGATTGACTGTCGCTGGCGCGTAGCCATCTACCCTTGTGCCATCCATGCGCACAACGTTCAGAGTGGGTCGACCTGGCAGCGTGGCCTGGCGACATGAAGCCAAATACTTTAGACATACGTTTGTATTGACCGCATCTAAATCAATCTCTTCATTTACCAGCCATCGACAAAAATCAAGGAGCGAAAAAGCGTAGGAGCGAACAGTCTTAGGCGAATAGTTACGGTCGGCCAGATAGCTTAGGTATTCGTTCACAAGCTGAAATTCAGCCAATCGAGGACCAGCCAATGTCCAAGAGCCGTCCATCTCCTCAACCCGAAGTTCAGCCTCGTTCATGGATACAAATGTACCATATCTGTCCATAAGAATTAAGACATTTTAAGAACAGTCTGGACTTATTTGACATTCCATGCAGAAAGGAAATCACATTAGCCGGTTAACAGGCAATCCCCAATGGTTCCCATCGATCCCATGATCCCCAGACGTGCGATATTTTGCGAGAACGACCAGGAGGTGAACTTGAGGGGCTCCCAAAAAACTAAGCCACCCGTAATGTGAGATGTTCCTCCAAAATAGGCTATGGAGGAATGAAGAACATGAAGTCGAAAAGGCATACCCC
>JAKBHQ010000395.1 GCA_021836665.1 Thermoplasmata archaeon | reverse complement strand
GAATCTCTTTCTGAGGGATACGCCCTTCGTCCTCAAGCCCGACTTACCTATGACCTTCTGAATACTACGAAGAACTCCCAGCTCAATCAGCTAGGACGGCTCTGTGTTGTCGGATATACGGACCTCGCTCTTTTTACCAATGCTTCGCCCAAGGAGGTCGAATCTCTGGTTGCCACTTTCGTGCAAAGTGGAGGTGTCGGTGTCGATCTATCTCTGGTTTCTGAGGAGTTTAGAAGATTGGCCGACGAAATATACAGGCCAAGAGCTGACTGCCGACTGAAGCTTCTGATCCAACGCTACGAGATGCTTCGTGAGCAAAAGAATGCCATCGAAGAGGGATTCGTTCATTCTTTCGAACTGCAAAAGGCAAGCATTCTAGGTCAGACGACCCTGAAATGGATCGATGATTGCCTCGTTTACCTGCGGCAAGCTGAGAGACTACTTGGTGAGGTTGGAGCGTCATTTCAGGGGATGGCTACCGTTTGGAGGTCCTCTTCGAAGCTGAGCCATTTGCCGAGATTAGCTCCTGGCCAAATAGACGAATTGCGGAGTTCAGTATCGAACCTTATGCTTATTTCGAGAGAGATCGAGGCTAAGAAATCAGCTAGATCTCGTCTCGCCGAGGAGGTCAAGAATTCCTCATTCACCGATGCCCACCGTTCTGCCCTTTCGGAGACCTACAAAGCGTTAGAAGTTGATCTAGCAGGGATAGATCGGTCTCTCGAAACTGTCAATCGGGACCTAAGGGAAGTTGAGCAATCCATTGATCGCCAACTTCTCATTGGTCGAGGTGAGGTACCCGATGTTACTATTTCACCAGAGAATTTTGAGAAAAAACTTTCGATGATTGTCGGGCTGGGAGAAAGGCTATCGGTGGTGGATACCGAGCTGAGCAGGATCCACACTATCGCTGAGTCTCTGCCCAAGGAGGATCTGTTTCTCCAAGGCGACCAAGACGAGCTTGCTTCGAAGCAGAGCCTTAAGTGGGCCCTGGAGGAGTTTGCAGATTCGAGAAGGCAATTGAGAGAGATCGAGGACCGCATTTCACGTGCTAAAGGACGAAGGGTGGCGCCTTTAGTCCTGGCAACATATTCGGCGGTAATGCTGATCGTTCTTGCCCTCGTTCTCATCTCTTTTAGCCGGGTATCGCCTTTTTTGAATTACTCCAAGATTGCTGGCGTTATTGCCGGATTTCTCCTACTGCTATTTGGGTTCTTTCTTCATAAGGGCAGCTTCGACGAAATTGACAAAGAGCTGCTCGGGTCGTTCAAGGCGAAATTGACTGAACAAAGAGAGATGGGCAATCGGCTTTCAGAGCGACTGGGATCGCAAATTCTGGTAGACGAGCTATTGAGGTTAGAACTGTCAAAGCTGACCGATGAGATATCCACGCTAACTGGCGAGGTCGCCGAAAAGGTTCGCATAATGGAGCTACGCAAATCCCTCCATGACCAGAGCGTAAAAGCTGAAACCGAGATGGACATTCTGCTGAAACAGATCGAGAGGGAGTATGAGCACACCTTCAACGTTCGCTACAGGTATGGTCCAGTGGCACAGCAGGTGATTGAGGACCGTGAGCTTTGGCGGCTGGATCAGCTTAGAGAGCATTTTGCAGTACAAAGAGGCATACTTTTAGCAAAGAGGGACGAACTTAGGGCCACCTTTGACCTGCATGCGACGCGAGCTTTTGAGTCTCTTTCGAGAATGGCAAGGGGATTTGGACAACGTGGCGAGCTGGAGGAGCTAAGGCGAGAGCTAAGTGATCTTGAACGGACGACCAGGGATCGGTACCAGCAGTTGGACCGTCTCGGAGGAGAAATTGGTCTCCTTGAAGGAGAATTCGAATCTCACAAGGTGGAAAACAGCATACTTTTTGATACTTTTGGGCTCCGTTACTCGCCATCTACAGTGGATGAGCTTCTACGCAATCTCTCCTCTAGGAGGGAGGAAGCTATTGCATACGAAATTCAAAGGCAGGCACTGACCGATGGAATATTGGCGATGGAAGACCTTTCAAAGACGATGGGAGACTTCTTTGGCCAGCAGAATTCCATTGCTAATCCGGTGAAATCTGAAGTGGTTACCTTTGGCAAGGTAGCAGATTTGATTGAATTTATCCGCTCCGAGGGGACGACTCAATTCGAAGACGACATGGTAAAGCCCGATGAATTGGAGAGGAAAGTTACCTATTTTCAAAGCTTTGCTGAAGCCGCCGGTGATATTTGTTCGGAGCTAGACCAGTTTCGCGACAGGCTTCTAATGGATAGTTCAAGTTCCGCTCGGAAGAGCGTCGAGCTTCAGGAAATTTCTATGTCAGAGCTAGCTATTGAAATGGGGATCGTGGGGGAGGAGATCAAGGCTTCCCTAGTTGAGTTTGCTAAGTTGTCAGTTGGTAGGGATTTGGTAGAGGGGTCCAGGTTAGCCTTCGCTAAGGTGGGTCAGCCGATGGTACTTTCCCATGCATCTCAGATTTTCTCCCTCGCATCTGGTGGTCGCTATAGGGAGATCATTGCAGATAGGGGAGGGGCGATCTACGTTATCGACGAGAACAACAGGGAGTTACAGACCTCAGAGCTATCTTCGGGCACATTGGATTTACTTTTGCTATCCCTTAGGGTAGCTTTTCTTGCTATTGACGGGTCTATCCAGCAAGGGTGGCCGGTGATATTTGACGACGTGATGGTGAATATCGATACCGAACGTAGGCAGCATGGATATCAAGCGGTTCTAGCCGCTTCAGCTTCGCGCCAACTTTTCTACCTTACCTGCCACGAAGGCCATGCCGAAGGACTGCTGCAAGCGGCCAATGAATTCAGAAGTTCTGGTGGCGATCCAGGCTCCGGGTGGGAATTTGAATTGATCGAGCTCGATAGGATATCGCCCATTCGAAGTGCAAGTCGGCTAGCCGGCTTGGCCAAAGGGTGATCAGTGGTCTTGGACCGACCATCCAAAGTGGTCTAGTGGGCCATTCCCTTTGCCTATCGCCCAATGGGATCCGCCTTCAATCGACTTAGCGACGTAGATTTTCGCATTTTTCACCGCGGTCAAGACATCCTGACCCTTGGCCAACGAAGCGGCTACGGCAGACGAAAGGGTGCAACCCGTTCCGTGGGTATTTTCCGTGAAAATCCTTCTACTTTTGAGCTGGTGGGCATTTTTCCCATCACAAAGGATGTCGATGCTCTCATTCGAGTTGAGGTGTCCACCCTTTAGAAGCACGTATTTGGGGCCCATCGAGCATAGTGTAAATGCAGCTTCGGTTAGTTGCTCGACGGAAGAGATTTCTGCCCTGAGCAAGGTCTGTGCTTCGGTGAGGTTAGGAGTCAATATGAAGGTCCTGGGGAGGATTAGTTCTATGTAGGATTTGTCAACTCCTAGATTCATCAACCGATCGCCGGAGGTGGCAACCATTACTGGATCCACTACAACCTTCTCTATTGTTCCCTCGTCTATCATCCGCGCCAAGAGGGCGACATTTTCGAAGCTGCCGAGCATACCTACCTTGGTTGCTCGTACGAACATGTCGGATGTGACGGCTTGCACCTGAGCTTCGACGATATCTGGTAGTAAAATCTGCACCTTCTCCACGCCATTGGTGTTTTGGGCGGTGATAGCGGAGATAGCACTCGTTCCGTACACCTTCAATGCAGCAAAGGTTTTCAGATCAGCTTGAATGCCAGCCCCTCCAGAAGAGTCCGAACCGGCAATGGTTAGAGCGACCGGTGGAGTTTTTGAACTGAGTGACAATTGCGGACCCCCTTGTTGGCTTCGAAAGT
>JAKBHQ010000403.1 GCA_021836665.1 Thermoplasmata archaeon | reverse complement strand
ATTGGATCTCGGCCAAACCTCGGCTGAGTGGGATCTGCGGCTCGGACATAGCGACAGTACTCGGCTCAAGTTCTAGGTACTTTGAACCGCTTACTAGCTTTCCATTCATTCCCGGCCACGAAGTGGTAGCTGACGTGACACTCAACGACGGATTGGTATCACGCGTGGTATTGGAACCCGCTCTGACTTGCGCTGCCAGGGGGCTAACGCCTTGTCGAATGTGCCGAGTCGGAGAAACGAACCGCTGCGAATCGATCCTCCTTGGCGAAATCAAAAAGGGCATCCAGACCGGTTACTGCTCCTCCACCGGGGGTGGCTGGTCCCAAGAATTCTTAGCCCACAAAAGCCAGATACACACGATCCCCGAGTCGATGAGCGACAAGGACGCAGTGATGGTCGAACCCTTTGCTTGTGCACTGCACAGCGCCCTAAGGATAGATTTGAGCAGAGCCAACAGGGTGGCGGTACTTGGCTCTGGGACGATAGGTCTGCTCACTACTGCCGCACTTAGATCTCTTTCAGCAGATATCGAGATAACTGCGGTAGCAAAATACTCAACACAGAAGGCTGCGGCAAAGTCTTTAGGGGCCGATCAAGTCATCGAACCATCGGTGTTCAACAGGGCATCGAGGAGGAGTTCTTCATCGATGCGGGCGGGATCGTGGCAGAGTCACGGGTTCGATGCAACATTTGATTGCGTCGGCAAGTCCGAATCGATATCACAGTCGATCTCCGCCACCGCCCCCGGCGGGAAGGTAGTGCTCGCCGGCATGCCCTCCATTTCGAGGGTTGACCTATCTCCGCTATGGCATCGAGAAATTGAGCTCGTGGGTAGCTACGCCTACGGCAGCGAACCAGCGAGTGAGGCTTTGCTGGACTTGCTGAGTCGATCTTTGGTCGCCGTGGATGACTCCGGTAGGTTCCGCACCTTTGACCTCGCTATTGCGCTTTCAGAGCAGCTGAGCCTCGGCAGTCTCGTTACTCACACATTTAGTCTCGATAACTACGAAGAGGCGATCAATCTAGCCGCTCAAGCGGGGGCTCGAGGAGCGATAAAAGTGGCTTTTGACCCCCGTAAAAAACGAGCCAGAGAACAGGAGAACAGATAATGAGCCCAAGACCTGGCTTTGTGCTGGAGGTCGATCGGTCGACTCCGCCAACGCTGTTCTGGCACGGCGAAGGATTCCGGCTCGAAAAGCTCCCAGTAGGTTCCCGAGTAATCTATCCGCCCGAACCACTTGAGGGCATAAAAGACCCGAGGAGTGCTATCAGGGAAGCCCTCGACAACCCCACGGGTGATTCAGAACCGCTAAGCGCACTTTTGAAGCCCAACATGCGAGTTGCCGTCTGCTTTGACGACGTTTCCCTTCCGCTTCCTCAAATGCAGGCGCCAGACGTCAGGCAGCTGATAATCGAAGAGGTGCTCGAGAGACTCGCAATAGCAGGGGTCGAGGACGTCCGGCTAATTGCGGCCCTGGCGCTGCATCGAAGGATGACCGACTCAGAATTAGAGCACGCTTTGGGCAAGCGGGTCTACGAAGCGACCAAGTCCGCCGGAATCTTGACGCAGCATGACGCCGAAGACAGAGACAATCTGCTATTTATCGGCAAGACCGATCAGGGTGAAGAGGTTGAGCTAAACAAGTACGCTGCTACTTCAGACCTAATTATCTACGTCAACATAAATCTGGTTTCAATGGACGGGGGACACAAGTCGGTGGCCACAGGCCTCGCAAGCTATCGCTCCCTTCGCCATCACCACAACGTCAAAACTATGGTCCATTCAAAATCGTTCATGGATCGCGACAACTCAGAGCTACACAGCTCCAATTGGCGAATGGGAAAGTTGATCAAAGATAGCGGCATCAAGATCTATCAGATCGAAACTACCCTCAACACCAACACCTTCCCATCGCAGTTCTCCTTCTTGCAAAAGAGGGAGTGGGAGTGGGGACTAAAGGATAGGGCCAGCTTCCTTGCGGTTTCAGAGTCGCTGAAGTTTACCCCACCATGGGCGGCGAGAAAGATCTTCCAAAACGTCAAATCTCCTTACGGATTGACCGGGGTGCACGCAGGAGAGGTCGAGGCAGTACACAAAAAGACCCTGGAAAACGTCTACAAACAGCAGCAGGTAGACGTCTCTGGCCAGACCGACATACTGACCATCGGCTTGCCTTTCATCGGTCCGTATAACGTGAATTCGATCATGAATCCAATTCTGGTCCACTGTCTCGGGCTAGGGTACTTCTTCAACATGTACAGAGGAGCACCGCTCGTCAGAAAGGGGGGCGTGGTAATACTCTCCCACCCGACTCGTCCGGAGTTTGACCCCACTTTCCACCCGAGCTATATCGACTTCTTCGACCAAGTTCTACCGGAATCAACCGATCCTTTGGTAATTGAAAAGAAGTTTGAAGAGCGCTTCGCTACCGACCCATGGTACATCCACCTCTATCGCCACGGACACGCATATCATGGCGTACATCCCTTCTATATGTGGTATTGGGGCGCACACGCCCTCGACCACCTCGGTGGGGTCATAATCTTGGGTGGCGATCCAAAAACTACGCGACGACTGGGTTATCAAAGCGCCTCAACTATGGCGGATGCCCTAGAAATCGCTTCTTCGATAGTGGGCAGGGACCCATCCGTCACCCACCTCCACTCACCACCGTTACTAATGGCTAACGTACATTGAGGCAGAGATGAAGTTGATACGCCCAAATAGCAAAATATCGTTGCTGCTCTCCAAGCCACAAAGGCCGATCACCTTGGATGAGCCACATACTAAGTCGAAGCTTGGTTCCAACTACGACACTGGCTGGTCACGTCGTTATGGCGTGCGCCTAATTCGGGCTATGCTCCTTGACTCAGTCGTGCGACCAGGCGTCGAGTTGATTGCGTCCCCTGAGATCAAAAACCAGGACCGCATCGACCACTTGTCTGCTCCCGTTATTTTTGCTGCAAATCACTCGAGTCATCTCGACACGCCGGTCATGCTGTCGACTCTCCCTGCCAAGTTCAGGCACCGCTGTGTAGTGGGGGCTGGGGCAGATTACTTCTTCGATAAGCGATGGAAGGCCATCTTGTGGTCAGGTGTATTGTCCGCTATTCCTATCGAGAGATCAAAACCCTCCAGGAGGGCAGGAGAGCTGGCAGTAGACCTAGTCAAGGAGGGGTGGAACCTGCTGATATTTCCCGAGGGCGGGCGCACCCCTGACGGGCTCGGCCAGCAGCACAAAACCGGAGTTGCTCAGTTAGCGATAAGGACAAGGGCCCCGATTGTGCCGATCTACCTCGAAGGCACCTTCGAAATACTCAATAAGACGTCAAAACGCTTCAAACCCGGTACGGTAACTGCAAGCTACGGTTCGCCTATCTACGCTAGCGATACCGATGATCCAAGGGAGCTGACCAAAACTATCCAGGCCGCAATTGATCGACTCGCAGACGAACTCCACAGTGATTTTCTATCCGCTGCTAGGCGTTCTGCCAAAGGGGAAACTCCCGTACTGGCTCCCTCAAACCGCGGATGGATAGAGAAATGGAACAGGGTTAGCTCTCTGTCACAGGGGCGCAAACTTGATCGCTGGCCGACAAAGCTCTTCAATAGATAACTCTCGATTGCGACAACGATCTCGCAGCTAGTCGACCAGCCTAAGGCCACTTGGTGCGATCGAACCAACTTGGGAAGTCAATTCAGTAACAAATACCGTTCGGTTCCCAGGGAAGATCGACTCGGAGTATAGGACAGGAAATCCACTTTCGTCGAAGGTAGT
>JAKBHQ010000328.1:2822-3786 GCA_021836665.1 Thermoplasmata archaeon | reverse complement strand
AGACGAAGGCTATGCCCGCTACATCGGGGACATTTCGGCCAGGGTTGATGTTTCTTTGGTGCTGGTACTGAAGAAAAATGAAAAGGTAGTTGGAACCGTAACCTTCGTTGACGACTCCTCGTCTCCAATGGCCGAAGGACTCCAAGATGGCGAGGGACTGATCCGAATCCTTGCGGTCGATCCCGCCGAGCAGCAAAGCGGTTACGGAAGAATGCTGATGATGGAAGTTATCCGCTTAGCAAGGGAACGGGGCCTAGAAGCGCTTTTCCTCCATTCCACACAGGAGATGGTACAAGCCCACAGGCTATATCAGTCGCTAGGCTTCCTTCGTACGCCAAATAGGGACTATCGCCCCATCGAAACGGTCTCACTTTTAGCATTCAGGCTGCCACTAGATTAGTTCGGCATCCGAAGATCTCAATTCCAAATCAGTTATCTCCGGTTGATCTTTAACCCGCGGAGCACTGTCAAAAATCGACGGCAACTGGACGAATCGCCACTTAGCAACTTTCCTTCGTCAACTCCTAATCGCTATTCGCAAGAGCTCCCTTTCAATTGCACTGATTCCTCGCTGCTTGGACCAGATGGCGTAGAGGGACCGGCTTAGGTCTAAGCCTTCAACTTCGACGTGAACTAGCTCGGATCGCTCCACTTCTTGAAAAACGGCAAGGCGGCTCAGGACACCAGCTGATGCTGAATATGCCAGGGCGGATTTGATCATAGCCGTCGAACCCATTTCCGCTTTGACGCTGAGGTCAGTCAATCCCAGGCGAGCCATCGCCTCTTCAAATATCTCCCTAGTCCCAGACCCGCGCTCACGCAAGATCAATGGTCCCCGGGAGACTTCGAGCGGCGATAAAGCCCTGTTCAATCTCGCCCATCCATGGTGGGGAGCGACGACTATCCAAAGTTCGTCCCCTCCGACGGCAATTCGTTCTAGATCGGTGTGGTTGCTACTCGATTC